>NZ_JAALDV010000292.1:5752-8743 GCF_014145045.1 Dietzia sp. DQ12-76 | reverse complement strand
TCGCGGCCCCCGGGCCCGACGCCTCCTGGCCGTCGGTGTTCCGGGCCGCGGCCCGGCCGCCGCCCCCCGAGCCGTCGGAGACGCGGAGGGTGACCTGGGATCCGGGGATCCCGGTCCCGCCGTCGAGACCCACGACGATCCCGTAGGTGCGTCCGGTGCCGGAGACGAACTGGGTGTTGACGATGAATCCGGCGCCGGTGAGCAGCGAGGTCGCCGCCGACTGGCTCATCCCCTCGACATCGGGCAGCGCCGCGCCGCTGGTTCCGGCCTGGTAGGCGGGATCCGGTGCGGGCAGCTGGACCGGGCCGTAGATCTGGGCGATCGGGGTGAACGCGGAGAACCAGGTGTTGGCAGGCTCGAGACCACCGAAGAGGTTGCCGTACGCGCACTGGCGCAGGGGGCTGGTGCACAGCTCGCTCGTGGTGGTGCCGTCGTTGAAGGCGTAGACGGCCGCCGAGTAGTTGTTGGTGTACCCGAGGAACGCCGAGGAACGGTTGGCCTCCGTGGTTCCGGTCTTGCCCGACATGGGCAGGCCCCATCCGGCGGCCCCCGCCGCGCCCGCGGCGGTGCCGGCTCCCACGTGGTCCTTGGACAGGGCCACCGAGAGGGTGTTCGCCAACCCGGGCTCGACCACCTGCTCGCAGCTCGGTTCGTTCAGTTCGACCGGCGCCCCGGTGCGGTCGGTGATCGACTCGATGGGGCTCGGCGGACACCAGGTTCCCCCGGAGGCCAGGGTGGCCCCGACGTTGGACAACTCCAGGGCGTTGACCGCCGTGGGTCCGAGGGTGAACGATCCCAGGTTATTCTTCTTGATGAACCCGGCGATCGAGTCGCCGTCCGCCGCGGTGCCCTTGCGGTCGTACGACCGCATCCCGAGACGCACCGCCATGTCCACGGTGGGAGCGACCCCGACGTCCTTGATGAGGTTGACGAAGGTCGTGTTGGGCGACTGGGCCAGCGCGTCCGCCACGGACAGTGACCCCGGGTACGACCCGGCGTTCTCCACGCAGTACTGGCCGGGCGGGCATCCGGGGGCGCCACCGGCGCCCAGGCCGGAGACCTGCACGCGGCGCGGAACGGACAACGTGGTGTTGGTGCCCATCCCCTTCTCCATGGCCGCGGCCACCGTGAAGACCTTGAACACCGAGCCGCCGCCGTCGCCGACCAGAGAGAACGGCTGGGGCTGGACCGTCTGGCTGTCACCCAGTTCGAGGCCGTACCGGCGGCTGGAGGCGATCGCCGCGACCTTGTGGGAATCCCGGCCCGGACGCACGACGCTCATGACCTGCGCCACGCCCTGGCCCGTCGGGTTGCCGTAGGTGTTGAGCGACCGCTGGACCGAGTCGTGGACGGTCGGGTCGAGCGTGGTGCGGATGGTGTACCCGCCCTCCTGGACCATCTCGCGGCTCAGACCGTTCTGGTCCAGGTAGTCCAGTACGTAGTCGCAGAAGAACCCTCGGTCGCCGGCGGTGATGCAGCCACGGGGTAACGAGTTGGGGCGTTCCAGCACGCCGAGGGGCTCGGCCGCGAAGGCCGCGCCTTCCGCCGGCGTGATCGCGCCGGTCTGGACCATGGTGTCGATGACGGTGTCGCGACGGTCCTTGGTGTCCTCGGGGTGGGCGTAGGGGTTGAACATGCTGGTGGACTGGATCATCCCGGCGAGCATGGCCGACTGCGGCACGGTCAGCTCGGAGGCGTCGACCCCGAAATACGTCTGGGCCGCGGTCTGGACGCCGAAGGCGCCGTTGCCGAAGGAGATCAGGTTGAGGTACTTGCTGAGGATGTCGTCCTTGCTCATCTCGGCGTCCAGCGTGAGCGCCATCCGGATCTCTTTGATCTTGCGCGCCGGGGTGGTCTCCACGGCGGCTCGCCGTTCCGCGTCGTTCTCCGCTGAGACGAGGAACTGGTAGTTCTTGACCAGCTGTTGATCGATGGTCGAGGCGCCCTGCTGGACGTCGCCGGACGTGGCGTTGGTGAGCGCCGCGCGGATCGTGCCCCGCCAGTCCACACCGTTGTGGTCGGCGAACCGGCGGTCCTCGATCGCGATGATCGCCAGCTTCATGTTCTGCGAGATCTGATCGCTCGGGACCACCACGCGCTGCTGGTCGTACAACCAGGCGATCGGTGTGCCCTCGGAGTCGGTGACCGTCGAGATGGACGGGAGATCGCCCTTGATCAGGTCCGCCGAGGTCCCGGACAGGGAATCCGCCATCTTGTTGGAGGCCAGCCCCGCCGCCCCGGCTATCGGGAACAATGATCCGGCCGCGACCACCCCGGCCGCGACACAGGTCGCGACCAGCTTTCCCAGCGAACTCATACCCGACACGGGGCCAAGAGTACGTGAACACCCCCGTCCCGCCACCCCGCGAGGCCTCCGACGCACACGACTCTTTACTTCTGTTGTGTGACTGCGGTAACAATATTAGAGAACGCGGGACGTTTCGAACCCGGATGAGGTCGTGTGACGGCCCTCACCGCCGAGAGGCTCCCGCGGACACCGTGGGCCCGCCGCGCCGGGCGGGTCCAGAAGGCCGGAGGCGTGTGCGGCAGACCCGTCCGCGACTCCACACAGACAGGGGTACATCGATGACGGCCACCCTTCCCGGGACCTCCCGGACCGACGACGCCGGGGTCCGCCCCGGCTCAAGCAATCCCCTCGGTTCCGAGGAGACGATCATCGGGGAGGGGCGCCAGGAGTGGGTCGCCCAGGCCCGGTGCAAGGACATCGACCCGGACGAGCTCTTCGTCCGCGGCGCCGCGCAGCGCAAGGCAGCGTCCATCTGCCGCCACTGCCCGGTCCTCCTGCAGTGCCGCGCCGACGCGCTGGACAACCGCGTGGAGTTCGGGGTCTGGGGCGGGATGACCGAGCGGCAGCGGCGCGCCCTACTCAAGCAGCACCCCGAGGTGCGGTCCTGGGCCGACTTCTTCGCGCAGCAGATCGAACGCCATACCGTCATCTACTGACTCCCACCGGTTCCGTACCCCACACGA
>NZ_JAALDV010000292.1:0-5642 GCF_014145045.1 Dietzia sp. DQ12-76 | reverse complement strand
GGTTCACCCACTCAGTCGGTTCACCCGCAGAGCTGGTCGCCGACCGAGCGCAACGCCTCCAGGTTGGAGATCTCGAACGGGAGCGAGGGCACTCCCACGATCCGCACATCCGGATGGGTGTCGGTGAAGGACTCCAGGAGGCGGACCTCCTGCTTGGCCGTCCCGGCCCGGTCGGCGTGGATCCGCAGCACCGCCTCCGCCTCGGGGTTCCCCGCCAACCGGTCGGCGGCCGCACACGCCTGCTCGGCTGTCAGGTCGGTGAGCCGCGGGTGGGTGCGGTTGATCACGACCCCCGCGAGCGGCATCGACTCCTCCGACAGTCGTTCGGTGAAGAACGCGGCCTCGCGGAGGGCGGGCCGCTCCGCGGAGGAGACCACCAGGAACTCGGTGCCCTTGCGCCGCAGGATCGCCTGGGTGCGGGAGGCCCGCGTGGCGAACCCGCCGAAGGTGGAGTCCAGGGCCACCACCATCTCGGAGGCGTCCTTGAGCATGGAGGACCCGACGACCGCCGACACCCCCCGCATGGCGGTGCTCATGGCACCGGTCATCAAGCGGCCGACGCCGCGGCCGGGCGCCGCGAACACCCGCATGAGGCGACTGTCCATGAAGGCGCCCAGGCGGCGCGGGGCGTCGAGGAAGTCGAGCGCGTTGCGTGAGGGAGGGGTGTCGACCACGACGAGGTCCCACGTCGAGTCGTCGAGCAGCTGCCCCAGCTTCTCCATGGCCATGTACTCCTGCGTCCCAGCGAACGAGGTGACCATGGTCTTGTAGAAGTGGTTGTCCAGGATGGACTGCGCCTTCTCGGCCGTGGTGTTGGCGATGACCAGCTCGTCGAACGTGCGACGCATGTCGAGCATCATCGCGTGCAACGACCCGTCCGAATCCGCGTGCTCCGGTCCCAGGTCCACGCGGGACGGTTCGTTCGAGAGGTCGTCGATCCCCAGCGCCTGCGCGAGGCGCCGGGCCGGGTCGATGGTGAGGACCACGGTGTCGCGGCCGAGTTCGGCGGCGCGCAGGGCCACCGCGGCGGCGGTGGTGGTCTTGCCCACCCCGCCGGCGCCGGTGCAGACCACAACCCGGGTCGCCGGGTCTGTGAGCAGTCCGGTGATGTCGAGACGACGAGTCATGATCAGTGCACTCCCTGGTCGGCGAGGGCGGAGGCGAGGTCGTACAGGTCGGAGACCTCGACGCCGTTGGGCAGGGCCGGCAGCACGAGGGTCGGGCAGCCGGACGAGGTCAGGGTCTCGCCGGCGGTGAGCTGTCCGCGTGCGACGCGGGCGTGCTCGATGGCCTCCACCAGGAGCCCCTGCAGCCCCTCGTCGTCGAGCTCCACACCGGTCTCCTCGAGACCGGCCAGCACCGCCTCGGCGTCGATGTCCTCCTCGGCGATCCGCTGCAGCGCGTCGTCGTCGAGGTGCCGGGTCTCCGCTCGGTTGATGATCACCTGACCCACCCGCAGATCATGGGACCGGAGCTCCTCGATCGCCTCGATGGTCTCCTGGACGGGCAGCGATTCGAGCAGGGTCACCAGGTGCACGACCGTCTGCGGGGAGTGGACCAGCTCGGCGACGGCATCGGCCTGACGACGGATGGGCCCGCCGGCGGCGAGGTCGGCCATCGCGGTGGTCACGTCGAGGAACTTGCCGATGCGACCGGTGGGCGGGGCGTCGACGACGACCGCGTCGTACACCACTTCCTTTTTGGCGTGTTGGCGCGTGACGACCTCGTAGATCTTGCCGGTCAGGAGAACGTCCTTGAGGCCGGGTGCGATGGTGGTGGCGAATTCGATCGCGCCCACCGACTTCATCACCTTGCCCACCACCCCGAGGTGGTAGAAGGTGTCGAGGTAGTCGAGCATCGCGGCCTCGATGTCGATGGCCAGCGCGAACACCTTGCCACCGCCGTCGACCCGGGCCACGAGTTCCTCGCGGTACGGCAGCGGCGAGCGGTCGAAGATCCGCGCGATGCCCTGGCGTTCCTCGACCTCCACCAGCAGGACGCGCTGTCCGGTCGAGGCCAGTGCCAGCGCGAGCGAGGTGGCGACCGTGGTCTTGCCGGTGCCCCCCTTGCCGGAGACGTAGTGGAGGTCCGCGCGGGCGGAGGCGTCGGACCAGCCGGTGGACAGCTCGTCGGCGATCGTCGACCTCACGGACTGACTCGACGTACCCGACTGGGTCGATTGCGTTCCTGGTGTGTCGGTGGACGGCATGCGGTCCACCCTAAGCGGTTCCACCACGGCGCGCGGGCCGCCGGCGACTTCCCTAGAGTGGGGGCATGAGCGAATCCACCCCCGCAGCCCGGTTCGAGTACGTGACGGTCCCGCTGCTCACCCACGCCACCAAGCAGATCCTCGACCAGTGGGGCGGTGACGGCTGGGAGCTGGTCTCCGTCCTGCCCGGCCCCACCGGTGAGCAGCACGTCGCCTACCTCAAGCGTCGGCTCTGATGCCGGAGGGCGAGGGCGGCGGGTACTGGACCCGCAAGCTCGAGCAGCTGGGGATCGACCTGCCGACCGTCGTCCCCCCGCTCGCCAACTACGCGCCCGCCGTGCGGACGGGCGCCTACGTCTACACCTCCGGTCAGCTGCCGATGATCGACGGCGCTCTCGCCGCGACCGGCAAGGTCGGTGCCGCGGTGTCCCCGGAGACGGCGGCTGATCTCGCCCGGACCTGTGCCCTCAACGCACTCGCCGCCGTGGACGGCCTGGTGGGCATCGACTCGGTGGTGCGGATCGTCAAGGTCGTCGGCTTCGTCGCGTCGGCCCCGGGCTTCAACGCCCAGCCCGCGGTGGTCAACGGCGCCTCGGATCTGCTGGGTGAGGTGTTCGGGGACGCCGGCGTCCACGCCCGCTCCGCGGTCGGGGTCTCCGAGCTGCCGCTCGACGCGCCCGTCGAGGTCGAGCTCATCGTCGAGGTCGAGGGATAGGGCCGGACGGTGGCCCGGGACGGAGAATGCCGATGACCGGCGGCCTGGCCCCGATCACGTTCCCGGCGTACGAGACCCTGCGCCCCGTCACGGACCTGGCCGGGGTGATCCTCTGCGACAACCCCTCGGAGATGACCTTCGAGGGGACCAACACGGTGGTGCTGCGGGCCCCCGGATCGCGCACCGCCGTGGTGGTGGACCCCGGGCCGGAGAATCGCGCGCACGCTGAGCGGATCGCCGCGATCGTGGGCGAGATCGAGCTCGTCGTCATCACCCATCGACACGGGGACCACACCGGCGGGATCGACGACCTCCGGGCGCTGACCGGCGCGCCGGTCCGGGCGGTCGGACCGGTGTACTGCCGGGATGCGGCGCCGTTGGTGACGGGGGGCGACGACGACGAGGTGATCCACGCCGCCGGGCTGGACCTCACCGTGCTGGCCACTCCCGGGCACACCGCGGACTCGATCAGTCTCGAGGTGCGTCCGGCGGGTGCCGGGTTCACCGCGCGCGCGGACTGTGTGGTGCTCGGCGACACGATCCTGGGTCGCGACTCGACCGTTCTGGACTCCACCGACGGCGATCTGGGGGACTACCTACAGAGCCTCGACCAGCTGTCCGCCCGCGCCGACGGCGTGGTGGGCATCCCCGGCCACGGTCCGGATGTGGCCGATACCGCTCGCGCCGCCCAGGTGCTGGCCCGTCACCGGCGGGACCGGCTAGAGCAGATCGCGGCAGCCCGGGACGTGCTGGGACCCGATGCGTCCGCCGAGGTCATCACGCAGCACATCTACCGGGATGTCTCTCCGTTCCTGCTCAAAGTGGCCGAGCAGTCCACCCTCGTGGCCCTGCGCTATCTGGATCGGTCCGGTTAGACCGGCCGACCCGGCCCGCCCTACGACAAGAGCGTTCCGCACCCCTTCTCGAGGGAGGTGTGCGGAACGCTCTTGTCGATGGGCCGGGGCGGCTCGGCGGGCCTCAGCGGGCGCGCCGGGCCAGGCGCTCGGTGTCGGAGATGATGACGCTCTTGCCTTCGAGGCGCAGCCAACCCCGGTGTGCGAACTCGGCCAGGGCCTTGTTGACCGTCTCGCGGGAGGCGCCGACGAGCTGGGCAATCTCCTCCTGCGTGAGGTCGTGCGTCACGCGGATGTTGCCGCCCTCCTGGGTGCCGAAGCGCTGGGCCAGCTGCAGCAGCGCCTTGGCCACGCGACCGGGCACATCGGTGAAGATGAGGTCGGCGAGGTTGTTGTTGGTGCGGCGCAGACGGCGGGCGAGCACCCTCAGCAGCTGATCGGAGATCTCGGGCCGCTCGGAGATCCACCGCTTCAGGGCCGAGCGGTCCATGGACTGCACGGAGACATCGGTGACGCAGACCGCGGACGAGGTGCGCGGGCCCGGGTCGAAGATCGACAGCTCACCGAACATGTCCGAGGGGCCGAGGATGGACAGCAGATTCTCGCGACCGTCCGGGGCCTTGCGGGAGAGCTTCACCTTGCCCGACGTGACGATGTAGAGGCTGTCGCCCTGCTCGCCCTCGCGGATGATCACATCACCCTTCGAGTACTCCTCGCGGGTCAGGTCGGCACGCAGCGCCGAGATGGCCGCGGGCTCGACACCCTGGAAGATGCCGGCCCGGGTGAGTACGTCGTCGGCCGACTGGTCCGTGCGGCGATCTATCGTCACAGTCCGTGACCCTCCCGTTCGGGCGAGGACGAGCGAGGTCCGCGCCATGGCGTGCGTGTGGCGAGAGCCACTGTAGCCGTTCCGGTGCCCCCGGTGTGACCAACCCGCGGCGACCGGGGTGGGTCAGTTCTCGATCTGCTCCGGCTCGGCCAGAATGGAGGCCTCGAACCGGTCCATCAAGAGGGCGAACCCGGCGAGGAGGACCGGGACCAGGACGACGAGGATTCCCTGCATGCCCCCGAGTAAACACCCCCGCGGGCCGACGCGCACGTGCGGCCGGCTCACCCGCAGGTGGCCCGGGCCGTAATGTGGACGCATGCCCGACCCCGCTCCAGCTTCCGTGAAGCGCCGCAGACGAGGGGTGGCCGCGAGGGGGGTGGAAACCGACCTCGGGCGCACCCGCCGCGCCCGGCGCATGCTCCGCACCCTGGAGGACGCGTTCCCCCACGTCTACTGCGAGCTGGATTTCCGGAACCCGCTCGAGCTGAGCGTCGCGACGATCCTGTCCGCGCAGTGCACGGACAAGCGCGTCAACGAGGTCACGCCGGCGCTGTTCGCCCGGTATCGGACCGCGGCCGACTACGCGGGCGCGGACCGTGAGGAACTGGAGACACTGATCCGACCGACCGGCTTCTACCGCAACAAGGCGCGGAGTATCCAGGGGCTGGGTGCGGCGCTGGTGGAGAAGTTCGACGGCGAGGTTCCGCGGCGGCTCGAGGACCTGGTCACCCTCCCCGGATTCGGACGGAAGACGGCCAACGTGGTGCTCGGCAACGCGTTCGGTGTGCCCGGACTGACGGTGGACACCCACTTCATGCGTCTGGTCGCCCGGTGGAAGTGGACAGAGGCCACCGACCCGGTGCGCATCGAGCGCGAGGTGGCCGCGCTGCTGCCCCGGCCCACCTGGACCGACGCCAGCCACCGGATCATCTTCCACGGTCGCCGGGTCTGTCACGCGAGGACGGCGGCCTGCGGTGCGTGTGCCCTGGCCTCGGACTGCCCGTCCGCCGGCGAGGTCGGCCCGCTCGACCCGGT
>NZ_JAALDV010000291.1:0-5819 GCF_014145045.1 Dietzia sp. DQ12-76 | reverse complement strand
ATGGGCCCGGTCGAGCTCGCCCTGCCGGGCGGCGTGGACCACGTCGGCGTCGTCGAGGTCGGCGGGCCCGGGCATCTGCAGGTCCAGCCCCGCGCGTACGGAGGCCACCCGGTCCGCCACGGCCCCCCAGTCGCTGATGACGGCCCCGTCGAATCCCCATTCGTCGCGCAGAAGGTCGGTGAGAAGCCACCGGTTCTCCGAGGCGTACACACCGTTGATCCTGTTGTACGCCGTCATCACGGACCACGGCCGTGCGTCCCGCACCACGCGTTCGAAGGCCCGCAGGTAGATCTCCCGTAACGGCCGCGGGTCGACGTCGGAGCTCGCCCGCATGCGGTCGTGCTCGGAGTTGTTCGCGGCGAAGTGCTTGACCGAGGCTCCGACGCCTCCCGCCTGCAGGCCGCGGACGAGTTGCGTCGCCATGACCCCGGTGAGGTGGGGGTCCTCGCTGAAGTACTCGAAGTTGCGGCCGGCCCGCGGGTCGCGCTTGATGTTGATCCCCGGACCGAGCAGAACCCCCACCCCGACGGCCAGCGCCTCGGTGGCCAGCGCGGCCCCGATCCGGCGGGCCAGGTCGGGATCCCAGCTCTGCGCCAGCCCCGACGCCGGGGGGAAACACGTGGCCGGGTCGCTCTCGGCGAGTCCGAGATGGTCCGAGGCCCCGGACTGGAACCGCACCCCGTGTGGCCCGTCGGTCAGGACGAGTTCGGGCACCCCGGCCAGCTCCTCGGTGCGCCAGAACGAGGCGCCGCTCCCCAGCGCCGCCTGCTGGTCGAGATCAAGACCGAGGTCGGGGTCGGTCGGTGCCGACCCGGTGTCTGATGTCATGTGGTGGACCCGTCCTGGAGTGTCGTTCTCTTGTAGCACGCGCCCGTGCCTCGTCACCGTCGTACGCCCACCGCGGTGGGGGTGACGCGGGGCCCGGTTTCTGTACGATGCCCCGGTGATCGCCTCGCCCCACCCCGAGAACAGCAGCGGCCCCACCGATACGGCGGCGGACCCGGCCGGCCGGACCGACGCGACCGGTGCGTCGTCGGTTCCGACCGACCCGACCGACCCGACCGGGACGGTCCCCCGGCGCCGGATCATCTTCGCCTCGCTCATCGGCACGACCATCGAGTTCTACGACTTCTACATCTTCGCCACCGCCGCGGTCTCGGTCTTCCCTCTGCTCTTCTTCCACGGCGGCGACTCGGGCGCCGCTCTGCTCGCCTCCATGGCGACCTTCGGGACCGCGTTCGTCGCCCGACCGCTGGGCTCGGTGATCTTCGGCCACTACGGGGACCGGCTCGGGCGCAAGGTCACCCTCGTGGGGGCCTTGCTCACCATGGGGATCGCCACGTTCCTCATCGGACTGCTGCCGACCATCCACCAGATCGGGTTGTGGGCCCCGGCGATGCTCACCATCCTGCGCTTCTTCCAGGGCATCGGACTGGGCGGCGAGTGGTCGGGCGCGGCTCTTCTGGCCTCCGAGACCGCGCAACCCGGCAAGCGGGCTTTCGCCGCGATGTGGCCGCAGCTGGGTGCGCCGTTCGGATTCATCCTGGCCAACGGACTGTTCCTGGTGTTGACCACCTGGTTCGCCTACGACTCCACACACAGCGACCTGGCCGATCCGTTCCTGGTGTGGGGCTGGCGCCTGCCTTTCCTGCTGTCGATCGTCATGGTGGCAGTCGGCCTCTACGTCCGTCTCCGCATCGAGGAGACGCCGGTCTTCGCCCGGGCCATCGCGGACGACCAGCGGGTCAAGACGCCGGTGTCGGAGGTCTTCCGCAAGAGCTGGCGGGAGATCATCCTCGGCACCTTCATCATGCTGGCCACCTACGGCCTGTTCTACCTGATGACCACGTGGATCCTGTCCTTCGCGATCGGCGGGGAGGGCACCGGCGGGCTGGGGTACGGGTACCGGCCGTTCCTCACCCTGCAGGTGCTCGCGATCATCCTGTTCGCCGTGTTCGTGCCGGTGGCGGGGCTCCTGGCCGACGCGCTGGGGCGGCGACGCATGCTCATCGGGGTCACCCTCGCGATCATCGCCTTCGGGCTCAGCTTCGGCTGGTGGCTGGATCCCGAGGCGATCGGGACCGGTGACGACCTCGACGTGACCCGGATGCTGCTCTTCCTCTGCGTGGGGATGATGCTCATGGGGCTGACCTTCGGGCCGATGTCGGCCGTACTCCCGGAGCTGTTCCCCACCAACACCCGGTACACCGGCTCGGGGGTCGCGTACAACTTCTCGGCCATCCTCGGTGCCGCCCTGACCCCGTTCGTCGCGGTGTGGCTCGTGCAGAACTACTCGGTCGCCTACGTCGGGTACTACCTGGCGGGGCTGTCGGTGCTGACCATCATCTCGCTCGTCCTGGCCCCCGAGACCAGTAAGAAGTCCCTGTATTCGTGACCTGCCGGCCACTAGAATGGGGGGTATGAACGCGGTCTCCAGGCTCCTCTTCGGGCTGTTGGTCTTCAACGGGGTCACCGCGGCCGGCGGTGGGCTCGCGCTCATGGTCGGGGTGATCCCCGACGAGCCCTCGTGGATCGAGCACACCGACTTCCCCACCGTCTATTTCGCCGGCGTGATCCTGCTCGCGATCGTCGGGGGCAGCGCGCTGTTCGCCGCGACGGCGTTGCTCAAGCGGAGCCCGGGATGGCAGGCCGCCAGCCTCCTGTCCGGCTGGATCATGGTGGTGTGGATCGCCGCGGAGATCGCCTCGATTCGCGGCTTCCACTTCCTGCAGGTGGTCTACGTGGTCACCGGGGTCGCGGTGATCTGGTGCACCCCGACCGCTCCGTCCTCGACCACGTCGCCCCCGGCCTCCGTGTCGCCAGCCGCCCGGCAGCGGTCCTCGGAGACGGGCGGGTGAGATCGGCGACCGGGTCCGCGGTCGCCGTGGAGACCGCGGACCCCGTCGGCGCGTGCGTGTGTGCGCTCAGCGCGAACCGCCGTGGGACAGCGCGCGGAAGACGTTGAGCGCCCCGAGCACGACGAGGGAGACCCCCAGGAGCCACCACAGGAAGCCGGCGCCCCACACCGGGGTGCTCAACAGGGAGACTCCCGCGAGGACCGAGATGATCGCGAACACGATCGTCACGCCCTTCGCCCCGGACTCGCCGAGGGTGAACAGAGCGGTGAAGCCCTCGATGATCCACATGACGCCGATCATCACGGTGATGAAGATGGCGAGAAAGGCCGCGGATTCCTGCAGTGAGACAAAAGCGAAGACGCCGGCGATGACCCACAGCAGGCCGAGCAGGACGTGACCGACCCGACTGCCCGTCCCGTGGTTCTTGGCGAGCAGGCCGACCGAGGCGTACACGACCCCGCCGACGATGGCGTAGAAGGCGAGCACGCCGGTGATGGCGACGGCGGTCTTCTCCGGCCAGACCAGGACGGCGATACCGAAGCCGATGGCCAGTAGGCCGCCGGTCAGCAGCGCGAGACGGACGCTCTTGGCGACCTGGGCAGCGGTGGTCTGGCCAGCTGTGGGCTGGGAGGCGGAGGGTTGTGAGGCGGTGGACGTGGACATTCTGGGTACCTCGCTCGAAAGAGGCGGACGACCGCAGGCGCGATCAGCGAAATTTAACGTAGCGCGGACGCGGCACCGGCGCCATGAGTTCTGTGAATCACGGGGGAGGCGGGACCCGGTGGAGAGGCGTCCCATGCGCGACCCCGCCCGGGTGGGCCGGCTCCCGCTCGTCACCGGCCGGACCCGGTTCGATGACCGGACCTCGGAATCCGTGCTCATCGGAGACGAACCATCGTCCGGTCTCCACCTGTGGACAGATGGCTCCGAGCCGACGTAACTCCGAGGTGATGAGCGTCGGCGGGTGGTCTGCCGCGAAACAGGCGTAGAAGGTCGCCGGGAACGGAGCGTGCGGATGTCGGGAGGCGACGGAGGTCAGCGCGACTCGTCGCGCGTGGTCGGTGCCGGCGTCCCGCTGTGGTCGTGGCACGTCGATCCAGACCAGGGTCCACAGCCCTGACATCGAGACCGAGCTCCGAGCCGCCAGAGACGCCTCGCCCATGACCATGCGGGAGCGCCCGTCGTCGCCGGCGAATACCCAGACGCCCACCAGCGCGGTGTCCTGGGGGCTGGCGGGCGGTAGGACGCGTCGGAGATGGGCCATATAGGAGTTGGCGCCTCTCACCGCGGCGGCGAGATGGCGTGTGTCGCTGACCAACAGCACCGCCCACGCAGAGGTCGTGGCCGACCGTCGGGAGTCGAGTCGTGTGACCGGGGCCAGAGTCGGCCCGGGACCGGGGGGCCGGGTCGCCCGGGGGTAGACGTCGAGGACGGCGGCGTCCCGTCCGGTGGGCACGCGGGAGGCCACTCTCTCGTCCAGCCGGTATCGGCCGCTCGGGATCCCGGGGTCGAGCGTGAGGTATCCCGCACCCTCGAGATCTCCGACTATTCGCCGGACTTCCGGTTCGGGTATGCCGACCCGGTCAGCGATCTCGTGGACCCGCAGGTGGTCGACGCGGGCGATGCACATCAGCACCCGCGCATGACTGGTGAGGAAAGACCACTCCGACACGGTTCTCATGCTACATAACACGATTCTAAATTCGTACTGTTGAATACGCGTCTTTAGTGTCGTATAACAGACGTGTCCGGATGCACGAGGTCGCGGTGACGAGTGAGCGGCGGTTCGAGCCGCCGGAAGGGGGGACGGTGAACGTCCTGCTGGTGGTGTCGGTGCTGTGTCCTGTGGTGACCTGTCTGGCCGGACGCGCGGGGCGGCGCGCGGGCCGAATCGCTGTGGCGGCCACCGCCCTCGCCACCGCGGCAGCGGTGGTCGTCGCCGTCGTCGTGACACTCGACGGCCCGGTGTCCGCGGTCATCACCACCGGGTCGACCGAGTCGGTGGTGATCGGGTTCACCGCCGACCGGGTCTCGATCCTGCTGTTGCTCCTGGTGCTCGGGGTGAGCGCCGTGGTGCAGGCCTTCTCCCGCCGGTATCTGCGGGGCGATCCCCGGGCGGGTCGCTTCGCCGGCGGGACCGCGGCGATCACCACCGCCACGGCGGCGATGGTGACGTCGGCAACCCTGATAGGTCTGGCCCTGGCATGGTCGGCCATCGGTCTCGGGCTGTGGTGGCTGTTGTGGGTGTATCGCGCTGACGCCTGGGTGCCGCAGGCGGTCGCCCGAACGGCGCGCATGGTCGTCGTCGGCGACGTCGCTCTGTGGACGGCAGTGGTCGTGGCCACGGTGCACTGGGGAAACGTGGATCTGCGCACGCTCGATCTGCCCACGACGACCTCAGCGGAGGGGGCGGTGGTGGCGGTCATGCTCGTCGTGGCGGCTATCGCACGCTCGGCGCTCATACCGATGTCGGGGTGGCTGCCCGCCACCGTCGCCGCACCGACACCCCTCTCGGCCCTGTTGCACGCAGGCATCGTCAACGGGGGTGGGGTGCTGATGATCCGGGTGCATCCGATGATCGATTCCTCCGTGACCGCCATGCTCCTGGCCTTCGCCGCGGGAGCCCTCACCGCCGTCTACGGCACCGCCGTCATGTTGACCAGGCCCGACCTCAAGTCCGCACTGGCCTATTCCACGGTTGGACAGATGGGATTCATGGTGATGACCTGCGCACTCGGCGCCTACTCCGCGGCGTTGTTCCACCTGCTCGCCCACGGGATGTACAAGTCCACGCTCTTCCTCGGCTCCGGGTCCGCGGTGGCCGATCACCTCGCCGACCGAAGCGCGCCGCCGGCACCGGCCCTCCGACCCTCGGCGCGCCGGGCGTACGCGGCGGTAGCGGTCGTGGTCCCCGTGGTGGTGCTCGCGGCGGCACTGTGGCTCTGGCAGGCGGGACTGGGA
>NZ_JAALDV010000002.1:0-5193 GCF_014145045.1 Dietzia sp. DQ12-76 | reverse complement strand
GGCCGCACCCTCCGCTCGGGAGGGTGCGGCCCCGCAGGGGAGACCGGGGGTCAGCGCGCGAACAGCAGGGCGCGCTTGACCTCCTGGATCGCCTTGGTCACCTGGATGCCACGGGGGCACGCATCGGTGCAGTTGAAGGTCGTCCGGCACCGCCACACACCCTCGGCGTCGTTGAGGATCTCCAGACGCTCGGCGGCACCCTCGTCACGGGAGTCGAAGATGAACCGGTGGGCGTTGACGATCGACGCCGGGCCGAAGTACGAGCCGTCAGCCCAGAACACCGGGCACGAGGTCGTGCAGCAGGCGCAGAGGATGCACTTGGTGGTGTCGTCGAAGCGGGCCCGGTCGGTCTGGGACTGGATACGCTCGGCCGTCGGCTGGTTCCCGGACGTGATGAGGTAGGGCATGACGTCACGGAACGACTTGAAGAACGGCTCCATGTCGACGTACAGGTCCTTCTCCACCGGCAACCCACGGATCGGGGCGATGGTGATGGTGATGGACTTGCCGTCCTTGGGGAGCATGTCCTTCATGAGGACCTTGCACGCCAGGCGGTTGACCCCGTTGATCAGCATGGCGTCGGAGCCGCAGATGCCGTGTGCGCACGAGCGTCGGAACGCCAGGCTGCCGTCGATGTAGTTCTTGACGTACATCAACAGGTTGAGCAGACGGTCCGACGGCAGTGCCGGGACCTCGTACTCCTTCCAGCCCGCCGCGTCCGGATCCTCCGGGTTGAACCGGGCGATCTTGAGCGTGACCATGGTGGAGCCGGGCGGCACCGGACGGTTCGAGCCCGGGTCCTTGCCGTCGGTGGCCTTGGTGGTGTCGACTGCGGTGGTCATCAGTACTTACGCTCCATCGGCTCGTAGCGGGTCTGCACGACCGGCTTCCAGTCCAGCCGGACCTCCGAGAGGAGGCCGAGGCCGTCCTTGAACGCCATCGTGTGCTTCATGAACTCGTCGTCGTTGCGGTCGGGGTAGTCCTCCCGGGCGTGGCCGCCGCGGGACTCCTTGCGGTTGAGCGCGCTCACCACCGTCACCTCTGCCATCTCGAGGAGGAAGCCCAGCTCAACGGCTTCCAGGAGCTCGGTGTTGAATCGCTTGCCCTTGTCGCTGACGGTCACGTCGGCGTAGCGCTTCTTGAGGGCGCGGAGCTCGTCCCGGGCCTCGGTGAGCGACTGTTCGGTGCGGTACACCGACGCCTTGTCGTCCATCATCGCCTGCATCTCGGTGCGGATGTCGTTGGCGTTCTCCGTGCCGTGCTCCGCGAGCATGCTCTCCATCCACTCGCGGACCATCTTCTCGGGCTCCTCGGGGAGCTCGACGAAGTCGTGACCCGCGGCGTACTCCGCCGCGGCGATCCCTGCCCGGCGGCCGAACACGTTGATGTCCAGCAGGGAGTTGGTGCCCAGCCGGTTGGAGCCGTGCACCGACACGCAGGCGCACTCGCCCGCCGCGTAGAGGCCGGGCACCACGTCGTCGTTGGTGCGTAGGACCTCACCCTTGACGTTGGTCGGGATGCCGCCCATGACGTAGTGACACGTCGGGAACACCGGGACCAGCTCGGTGACCGGGTCGACGCCCAGGTAGGTCCGGGAGAACTCGGTGATGTCCGGCAGCTTCTCCTCGAGGACGTCCGCCCCGAGGTGGGTCACGTCGATGTAGACGTAGTCCTTGTCGGGCCCGGCACCGCGGCCCTCGCGCACCTCGAGGACCATCGAGCGGGCGACGATGTCGCGCGGCGCGAGGTCCTTGATGGTGGGGGCGTATCGCTCCATGAAGCGCTCGCCGTCCGCGTTGCGCAGGATGCCGCCCTCGCCGCGGACCGCCTCGGAGATGAGGATGCCCAGGCCGGCGAGTCCCGTCGGGTGGAACTGGTGGAACTCCATGTCCTCCAGGGGCAGACCCTTGCGGAACACCACGGCCATGCCGTCACCGGTGAGGGTGTGGGCGTTGGAGGTGGTCTTGTACATCCGGCCCGACCCGCCGGTCGCGAAGACGGTGGCCTTGGAGTGGAAGACGTGCAGGTCGCCGGAGGCGAGCTCGTAGGCCACGCACCCGGTGGCGACCGGCCCGTCGGGGGTCTCCGTGAGGCACAGGTCGAGGACGTAGAACTCGTTGAAGAACTCCACGTCGTGCTTGACGCAGTTCTGGTACAGCGTCTGCAGGATCATGTGCCCGGTGCGGTCGGCCGCGTAACAGGCCCGGCGCACGGGTGCCTTCCCGTGGTCACGGGTGTGGCCACCGAAGCGGCGCTGGTCAATCTTGCCCTCGGGCGTGCGGTTGAACGGGAGACCCATGTTCTCCAGGTCGATGACCGCGGTGATGGCCTCCTTGGCCATGATCTCCGCGGCGTCCTGGTCGACGAGGTAGTCGCCGCCCTTGACCGTGTCGAACGTGTGCCACTCCCAGTTGTCCTCCTCCACGTTCGCGAGGGCGGCGCACATGCCGCCCTGCGCGGCGCCGGTGTGGGAGCGGGTGGGGTAGAGCTTGGTGAGGACGGCGGTGCGGGTCCGCGGGCCCGCCTCGATGGCCGCGCGCATGCCTGCGCCGCCGGCGCCGACGATTACCACGTCGTACTGGTGCTGGTGGACCTGACGATCGGTCATGGGATTCTCAGTGCTCGCTTTCGAAGTGGAACGGTCCGCAGGCGTCGATCAGATGTCGTAGGCGAGGCCGAAGATGGCGTAGGTACCCAGGACCAGAACGAGGATGGTCGCGACGACCAGAAGGGAATTGAGCCAGAAGCGCGTCGAGTCCTTGCGCGCGTAGTCGGCGATAACCGTCCGGACGCCGTTGGCGCCGTGGAGCTGTGCGAGCCAGAGCATGAGGAGGCTCCACGAGGCCCAGAACGGGCTCTGCCAACGCTCGGCGACGTAGGCCCAGTCGATCCTGTGCACACCCTCGTCGATCATGAGGCCCATGGTGAGGTGGCCGAACGTGAGGATGACCAGTGCGACGCCCGAGGCGCGCATGAAGATCCAGGCGGTCCGCTCGAAGTTGCCTCGTGACCGCAGGCGCGGGGAGCGGGGCTGGGCGAGCGAGGCGGGGCGATCGTACGACGTCTGGAGAACAGGTGCGTCTGCCATGATGATCGTTCTCCTTAGATGTGCTGGAAGAGAAGGAAGAGGAGGCGGGCGGTCGCCGCGGCGAAAACCACGACCCAGATCGCCAGTACGGCCCAGAGCATCTGGCGCTGGTATTTCGCGCCCTTGGACCAGAAGTCGATGGCGACGATGCGCAGTCCGTTGAGCCCGTGGAAGAGGACCAGTGCGACCAGGCCGACCTCCAGCAACCCGACGATCGGGGTCTTGTACGAGTCGATGACCGCGTTGTAGGTCTCCGGGCTCACCGTGACGAGCGAGGTGTCCAGCACGTGCACGAAGAGGAAGAAGAAGATCGCCACGCCGGAGACACGGTGCGCGACCCACGACCACATTCCCGGGTCACCCTTGTAGATGCTGATCTTCTTATTGGGGGCCGGACGCGCCGGCGCCTGCGCAGTACTCATGGGCTTGTCGTGCCTCCGAATCGTCTGGGCGTGGTGCCATCGGCGCGCGGTTCCTGCCCGAAAGCACAGCGGGCGCCTACTAGGACTTTAGACCTGTCAGGCCGCGGACGAGAAGCAGGGTGGGTACCGTGGTCCGGACGGGTAATGCCTGTAAGGGGACCCTAAACGAAGTTACCGAGGGGTAGAAAAGGGTGTCGTTCGAGGAAACCGCAGCACAGGGGAACGAGGCCGACACCGGTTTGCGCGAGGCCGCGACCGCGGCCGCGCGGAACGCCTACCGGCCCTACTCGGGATTGGGGGTGGGGGCCGCCGCGCTGGCGTCCGGACCCGGTGGGGACGGGCGCAGGATCGTGACCGGCTGCAACGTCGAGAACGCCTCCTATGGGCTCACCCTCTGCGCTGAGTGTTCGCTCGTGTCCGATCTCCACCGCACGGGCGGCGGTCGACTGCTCGAGATCGTCGTCGTCACGGCCGGCGGCGACCCGTTGGCGCCGTGCGGCAGGTGCCGCCAGCTCCTCCACGAACACGGCGGTCCGGAGCTGGTGGTCCACACGTCCCGTGGGCGGATCCGCCTCGCCGACCTCCTGCCGGACGCCTTCGGGCCGGAGGATCTGACGTGAGCCGCATCATCGATGCCGTGCGGATCATCGAGGCCAAGCGCGACGGCGACGAGCTCGACGACGACGAGATCGACTGGATCGTCGACGGCTACACCCGAGGACGCGTCCCGCCCGAGCAGATGGCGGCCTTGGCGATGGCGGTGTACTTCCGGGGCATGACCGACCGTGAGATCGCGCGCTGGACCTCCGCCATGGTGGAGTCCGGTACCCGGTTGGACCTGTCCGGTCTGACCCGGGCCGGTCGGCGCGTTCCCACGGTGGACAAACACTCGACCGGCGGAGTCGGGGACGCGGTGACGCTCGTCCTGACACCTTTGTTGGCGACCTGGGAGCTGGCGGTGCCCCAGCTCTCGGGACGCGGGCTCGGTCACACGGGCGGGACACTGGACAAACTCGAGTCGATCCCCGGCTGGCGCGCCGATCTGGACGCCGACTCCCGGCGCCGGATCCTCGAGGAGACCGGGGCCGTGATCTGTGCTGCCGGGGCCGATCTCGCGCCCGCGGACCGGGCCCTCTACGCCCTGCGGGACGTCACAGGGACCGTGCCGTCGATCCCCATGGTGGCGGCGTCGATCATGAGCAAGAAGATCGCCGAGGGCACCGGCGCCCTGGTACTCGACGTCAAGTTCGGATCCGGTGCCTTCCGGCCCGAGCGCGCGGACGCTGAGGAACTGGCGCGGGTGATGGTCGGGATCGGCACGTCGGCCGGGGTCCGGACCAGCGCCCTGGTGACCGCCAATCACACGCCGCTGGGTCGCGCGGTGGGCAACGCGCTCGAGGTGGCCGAGTGTGTCGAGATCCTGGCCGGGGGTGGCCCTTCCGACATGGTCGATCTGACCTGTGCGCTGGCGCGGGAGGCCCTGGCACTGGTGGGTATCGACGGTGACCCCCGTGAACGGCTCGGGGACGGGCGGGCGATGGACTCGTTCCGCACGATGGTCGCCGCCCAGGGTGGCGACCCCCACGCGGCGCTCCCGGTGGCCGGGCACACGGAGGAGGTGCGGGCACCCGGCTCGGGGGTGGTGCGGTGGGATGCGCTCGGAGTGGGTCGGGCGTCGTGGTT
>NZ_JAALDV010000029.1:0-5451 GCF_014145045.1 Dietzia sp. DQ12-76 | reverse complement strand
AGCACCGGCCCCGGCCCCGGCGAGACAGCCGTACCGGCCCGCCACTGTAATCCCGCCGGCGCCGCCGCCCCCTCCGGCGCCTGCGCCCGCACCTCCGGCCATCAACATCCCGCTACTCCCGGTTCAGCCGCCCCCAGTTGTTCAGCCGAAGCACGTGACCATCGGTTGACGCTCCACCACATCAACGAAAGGACCCACCATGGACCCCATCACCGCTCTCATCGCCCTTGGAGCGGCGATTCTGCCGTATCTCGGTCCCGCCGCGGCGCTCGGTGTCTCACCGCTCGCTGCTGGGATCGGCGCCGCCGGACTCGGCACCGGTAGCGCAGTCTCGGCTCTCGGGCTCGGTGGCGCAGCCGCGGCCAATCCGTTCACCGGAGCAGGTCTCCAGAGTGCGAGTGCGGATGGTTTCAACAATGGCGCGGCCGCTGTGGCGGGAGCGGTCAACGGCCTCAACATCCCGGGAGTGCACCTCACCGTCAACTGAACTCCAGCACCGACCGCGTCCTGCGGCCTCCGACTCCGGTTGGGTGGCCGCAGGGCGCCGGTGCTTGAATAGCGCGATGAGCAGCGTGACCTACCTCCAGCAGACCGACGCGTCGTGGTTGCGCCCGGCACGCCGCGCAGACCTGACGATCTCCCGGGTCTTCCCGGCTGAACCCGTCTTCAACTCACGGATGTACCGGGAGATCGGTGGCAGCTGGAACTGGACCGACAGACTCGACTGGTCGGACGGGCGCTGGGCCTCCTATTGCGCTGACCCCTGCGTCACCACCTTCCGGGCGAGCCGGGGGGGCGAGGCCGCCGGATTCGCCGAACTGCGCATGAGCCCGTGCGGAGACGAACCGGGTACAGAACTCGACGACCCTGCGGACGGCGTTGATGTCGAGATCGTCTACTTCGGGCTGCTCCCCCGGTTCGCCGGCCTGGGCCTGGGCGGATGGTTCCTCTCCGAGATCACCCGTATCGCGTGGCAGGTCCCGGGGTGCCGCCGGGTCTGGCTGCACACCTGCGTGGACGACTCCCCTGCCGCGATACCGAACTACCTGTCCCGAGGTTTCGTCGAATACGCCCGGGAGTCCACCGGCTGCACGGACTGCACAGCCCTGGCCCAGGCCTGAGTCACTGGGCTGACTCACTGGGCTGAGAGCCGACTCAGGGCCCGCCCGCTCATCCGGGAGACCAGCCTCTCCGACACGGTGCCGAACGTCTGCAGGTCGTCGTCGTCGAGCCCCTCGAACAGCCACTCCGCCAACGCCACCCGCGCCGACACGACCTCGTCCACGATCCGACGCGACTCGTCGGTGAGGTTGACCAGCCGGACCCGCCGGTCGTCCGGCGGCATGGTCCGGACCACGTGGCCGCTCGCGACCAGACCGTCGACCAGTGCGGTGACCTGGCGCGGTGAGCAGTCGAGGAAGGTCGCCAGCTCCACCTGCTTGCACTCGCCCTCGAGCCCCAGGACGAACAGCAACTCGAGCCGCGGAACGGTGAGGCCGTAGTTCGCCGCGGCGCGTTCGATCGATCCCGACATCTCCTCGGCCAGCATCAACGCGCGGTCGAGAATCTCACTCACGGATAGCGCCACGTGTATATAGTTACCACTATTCACCTTTCCCACCCCTGCCGACCCGGCGGGGGACGAGGCGCAGGAGACACCGTGAACGTGACCATCCCGGCGGGATTCGACTTCACCAACCCGGACCTGTTCGAGAAACGGCTCCCACACGAGGAGTGGCGCCAGCTCCGGCAGTCCGAGCCGATCCGCCGCGTCGACAAGCGGCCCGGCTCAGACGGTTTCGACGACGACCATTACTGGCTGGTGACCAGACACGCCGACGTCAAGGAGATCTCGCGCCTCACCGGGGAGTTGTTCTCCGCGGGGGAGAACACCATGATCCCGCGCTTCTCCGAGGGCACCGACCGCTCGATCATCGAGGCCCAGCGGGAGATGCTCGTCAACGAGGACGGCGAGATCCACAAGAAGCACCGGCGCATCATCTCCCGCGGATTCACCCCCCGAGGCGTGGCCGGGATGCGGGACGAGCTCGCCGACCGGGCGCGTCAGATCGTCACCGCCGCCGCCGAGTCGAACGCCGACGACTTCGTCACCGCTATCGCCTCCGAGCTCCCGCTGCAGGCGATCGCGGATCTGCTGGGCGTGCCGCAGGAGGACCGCCACAAGATCTTCGAGTGGTCCAACATCATGACCAGCTACGACGCCGGCGGCGACCCGGATGCTCCCGCCATCGCGTCCATGGAACTCATCGGCTACGCCAACGCCATGGCCGAGGACCGTGCCGCCAATCCGCGGGACGACATCGTGACGAAACTCGTCCAGGCCGACGTCGACGGCGAGCACCTGTCTGCCGAGGAGTTCGGCTGGTTCGTCACGCTCCTCGCGGTGGCCGGCAACGAAACCACCCGCAACGCCACAACCCACGGGATGGTGGCCATGCTGGAGAACCCCGACCAGTGGGAGCTGTTCAAGCGCGACCGGCCCGAGACGGCCTACGACGAGATCCTGCGGTGGGCATCGCCGATCACCCAGTTCCAGCGCACCGCCATGGAGGACGTCGAGATCGGGGGAGTGTCCATCGCCAAAGGTGATCGCGTGCTGATCTGCTACGGGTCCGCCAACTTCGACGAGGAGGTGTTCGACGACCCGTTCACCTTCAACATTCTCCGCGATCCGAACCCGCACGTGACCTTCGGCGGCCAAGGTCCGCACTACTGCCTCGGCGCCAACCTCGCACGGATGCAGCTCGAGCTGATCTTCAACGCCGTCGCCGACTACTTCCCCGACCTGACCTCACTCGGCGAGCCCACCCGGCTGCGGTCCGGGTGGCTCAACGGCCTCACCGAGTGGAAGGTCGAGCTGGGCGCCTGCCCCGTAGCCCGCTGAGCAGCGGCTCGCTGAACGCTGGCGGCGGCGCGGGCGGGGGACAGGCCGGGCCACGCTCACCCGGCCACCCTCACCCGAGCCCGGCCAGCAGGACCATGTAGGCCGCCGTTCCGAGGATGATGCTCACCGCCGCGCGCCGAAACGCCAGGTGCACGGCCAGCGTGAGCGCCAGCGCCGCGGTGGCGGGCAGCCACGAGCCGAGCTCGGCGGAGGTGTCGCGAAGGGTGTAGACCACCAGCACCGCCATCACCCCGGCCGGCATCGTGCGGCCCAGATAGCGCACGAGACTCGAGTCGCGGAGCCTGGTCAGAGCGACGAACGGCGCGGCGCGTAGTGCCACCGTCACGACGAACATCACGCCCAACCCGGCCAGCAGGTAGTCGGCCCCTAGCACCGGGACGGCGGTCACCGGGGTTTTCACGTCGGTTCCCGCCCCTCGCGGGTCGCCCATACGTACCGCGCGATCAACACGGCCACGAAGGCGCACAACCCGACGATGAGCATCTGGTCCGGGGCCAGCCACGCCGCCACCAGACCGCACACCAGGCCGATCACAGGCGCCGGTAGGTCTCCCGAGGCGCGCCACGCGTCCACCGCGAGGACGGCGAAGAGCGCGGTCAACGCGAACTGCAGACCGTCCAACCCCTCCGGCAGGGTCGTGCCGACGAGCGCCCCGACGATGCCGGGGGCGACCCACAGGGTCTGACAGGTGATCGCGATGGTCAGTGTCCGCGGCCCCGTCATCTCACTGCGCTTCTTGGTGGCGGTGATCGCGTAGACCTCGTCCGTGAGCGCGTACACCGAGTAGAGCCGACCGAGCCGCGAGCGGATCGCCCCCAACGGGAAGCTGAGCCCGTAGAACACGTGACGGAAGTTGACGAGGAACGCCGCCGCCGCCAGCGAGTACAGGGGAGTGACCGCGGTGAGCAGACCGATCGCCAGGAACTCCATGGACCCGGCGTAGATCATCACCGAGAACACCGGGGCCCACCACCACGCGAACCCCGCCTGGGTGAGCAGCACCCCGAACGCCAGCCCCAGAGGGATCAGACCCAGCCCGACGGTCGAGCAGTCGGCCAGACCCTTACGGATCTCTGCACTGGTAGAGGAGCCGGACTGCACGCCGAGCAGTGTAACGACCGCGGAAGCCTGGCCACCCCCGACGGGAGGCGGCACACTGGGTCCCGTGAGCGTGCGCGAGGCCACTCCGCCGCCCGGGGTCAGGCGGCTGGTCCCCTATGCCGTGGAGGGGATCGGCCCGCGGCCGCAACGGCCACCCCACCGGGGACTGCCCACCTCCTCCCTCACCGTGGTCGTGGCCACGGACTCTCCGCTGTTGTGCTCGTATTCCTACGACGAGTGGGCCCGCGGGGAGGGGGTGCGCCACGACGTGTGCATCGGCGGGTTTCACACCCGGCCCGTCTATCTGCAACGACCGGATCGCGAGGAAGGGGTCCAGGTCGAGGTGCACCCCCTCGCCGCGCGACGCCTGCTCGGGGTACCCGCGGCAGCTCTCTCCGAGCTCACCCATGACGGCGAGGACGTCCTCGGGTCGCGGATCCGGGCGCTCCACTCGCGTGTGGCGTCAGCCCATCCCCGTGACCGCGCGGCGCTCGTGGCCGCCGGGTTGGCCTCGGCGGCGGGCAGGTACGAGCGCGTGCCCGGGCCACGCCGGGAGGTGGTGGGCGCATGGCGCCTGCTCGGGCGTTCCGGTGGCCGGATGCGGGTGGCAGACGTCGCCTCCGAGGTGGGGGTCACGCCCCGGCATCTGTCGACGCTCTGCAGGGCTGAACTGGGGATCGGCACCAAAGCACTCGCCGACCTGATGCGCTTCGAGGCGACCCACTCTGCGCTGAGGGAGGCCGTTCGCCGGTCCACGGGGCCACGGCCGGTCGGACTCCGACTGGCCGACCTCGCCCATGACCACGGGTACGCCGACCACGCGCACCTCGACGCCGCCTACCGGCGGTACGCGGGCACATCACCGACGAACTGGATCGCCGAGGAGTTCCGAAACATCCAAGCCTGGCCACCCGACCCCGGAGCAGACTCATCGGCATGACTACTCACGAACCCGGCGCCGCACCCGCGCCCACCGTCTGGCACTGCTTCCGCTGCACCGACTCCCGCCTCGTCATCGACTGGCTCGTCGACACACTCGGCTTCGTCGAGACCGTCTCGCACCCCGACGACGGCCGCATCGTCCACGCCGAACTGCTCTGGCCGGAGGGCGGAGGCGTCATGCTGGGGGACGGTGGGAGAGGGGACGACGACCCACACGCCACACCACCCGGGTCGGGTCTCGCGTACGTCGTGACGGCCGACTCCGATGCCGTCTACCAGCGCGCCCTGGCGGCGGGGGCCGAGATCGTCATGGAGATGCACGACACCGACTACGGTGATCACACCTTCTCCGCCCGAGACCCCGAGGGGAACGTGTGGTCGGTGGGGCAGTACCGGGGGCACCCGGCGCCCGATGCGGTCACCGGGTGACGACCGGGCGCACCGGCCGGGATCACCGGGCCCGATCGAGCCGCGGCACGACA
>NZ_JAALDV010000290.1:0-2544 GCF_014145045.1 Dietzia sp. DQ12-76 | reverse complement strand
CCCGGCGGGCGCTGGACCCCCGCATGCCCATCTCCCCCCGCACGCTGCGGCTCCCGATCCGGTCCGGGACCCCGGCCGGGCGCCGCCTGGCGCTGTGGATGATCAACCTCATGCCCGGCACCCTGGTCGTGGACGAGGGCAGGGACGAGGGCGGGGGCTTGGACTGGGTGGAGTTGCACGTGCTCGCCGAGGACATCGACGCGGCCCACGCGTGGGCCGGACTCGAGCATCGCCTGGGTCGGATCTTCGGGAGCTGACCCGGACGACCCCCGGTGGCGAGGTAACGTGACACGTGTCACTTTCTCCCGGGTCGCCCCCCTCCCGCCGAAGGGCACACATGACCATCGCTGAGACCGCGCCGCCCCCCATGCCCGAGCTCGCCTGCTACGGCCTGGCCGGCCACAGCGCGTCGCCGGCCGACCTCATCGTCGAGGCCGCCCGCGCGGAGGAGCTGGGTCTCGGGTCGATTCTCCTGTCGGAACGGTTCGCCCTCAAGGACGCGGCGGTCATGGCGGGTGCCGCGGTCGCCGCGACCACCCGGATCGGAGTGGGGACCGCCGCGACCAACCACAACACCCGGCACCCGCTCGTCACCGCGACGATGGCCACCACGCTGCACAGGATGTCCGGCGGCAGGTACGCGTTCGGACTGGGCCGCGGCATCCCGCTGCTGTTCGACATCATGGGACTGCCGCATGTCACGTCCGCACAACTCGAGGACGCCATCGGCATCTACCGCACGCTGTGGCGGGGCGGATCCGTGGTGGGCCACGACGGCCCGGCGGGCAGCTACCCCTACCTCGTGCAGGACTCGACGTTCGACGAGGACATCCCGATTCTGCTCATGGCCATGGGAGACAACTCGCTCCGGCTCGCCGGTCGGATCGCCGACGGCGTGGTCCTGCACACCTTCATGTCCGACGCGGCGGTCGCCAGATCCGTCCGGCTGGTCCGCGAGGCCGCCGAGCGGGCGGGCCGGGATCCGGCGCAGGTGCGCATCTGGTCGGTCATGGCCACCATCGAGGACTCGCTCGACGAGACCGCGCGCCTGCGCAAGCTCGTCGGCCGCCTAGCCACCTACCTCACCGGATACGGCGACGTCCTGGTCCGGGTGAACGGGTGGGATCCGGCGGGCCTGGAGCGGTTCCGCGCGGATGAGCGTCTGTCCGCGCACTCCGGGGCGCTCGACGCGACCGACGACCTGGACATCCTGCGCCACGCCCGCGAGGTCCTGCCCGACGAGTGGCTGGCCTGCGCGGCGGTCGGTAGCGCCGACCACTGTGCGGACCGCATCGACGGGCAGCTCGCGCTCGGTGCGGACTCGGTCGTCCTGCACGGTGCCACCCCCGACGAGCTCGCCCCGGTCCTGGCGGCCTGGCGCCGACGGCGTGACCCGCGCCGGTTCGACCACCTCGCCCCCAACCCCGGACGACTCCACCTGCGGAAGGACCCACAGTCATGACCGGTGTCGATTCCAGCGCCTCCGTGGTCTGCACACCGCAGGAGGTGACGGCGCAGTGGCTCACCGCCGCGCTCGGCACGGAGGTCAGGTCCGCGCGGACCGAGGCCGTGGGGACCGGCCAGATCGGCTGCTGCGTGGTCGCCCACGTGGACGGTGACGGGCTGCCCCCCACGTTGTTCGTCAAGCTCCCCAACCCCGACGAGGGCATGCGTCCGCTCCTGCACGGCGTCTACCGGAGCGAGGTGCTGTTCTACCGGGACCTGGCGCCGACCGTCGCCGTGCGGGTCCCCCGGGCGCGGTTCGCGGCCCTCGGGGAGCGGGAGGGCGATTTCACGCTCGTGCTCGACGATGTGTCGCCGCTGGTCCAGGGCGACCAGCTCACCGGGCTGACGATCGAGGACGCCCGCGACTGCGCGATCAACCTGGCCGGACTGCACGGACCACGCTGGTGCGATCCGCAGTTGCGCGGCATCGACGGGCTCTCCTGCCCGTCGGTCGAGGACAACGTGACCCTGCAGGAGCTCGGCGGGCCGGCGCTGGAGGCGTTCCTCTCCGAGTTGGGGGATCGGCTCGACGACGACGAGCAGCGGATCCTGTCCGAGATCGCACCGCTGATCGCCGACTGGGCCAACGGGCGGTCCGAGCGCTACGCCCTGCTCCACGCCGACTACCGCGCCGACAACATGCTGATCGACCCCTCCGGCCAGCGGCCGTCCCTGGCCTGCGACTGGCAGACCCTCGCCGTGGGGCTTCCCGGGCGCGACCTCGGCGGCTTCCTCGGCTCCAGCCTGGATGTCGCCGACCGCCGGGCCGCCGAGCGAGGGATCGTGGCCGACTATCACCGCGCACTCACCGGGTTCGGGGTGGACGACTACTCCCTCGAGACCTGCTGGGACGACTACGTCTACGGGCTGCTCCAGACCCCGGTGCTCGGGATCTTCGGATGGATGTACGGCACCCGCACCGAGCGCGGCGACGCGATGTTCGCCCTGCTCATGCGGCGAGCATGTCGGGCGATCGCGGACCACGACGCCCTCGCCGTGGTCCGCGGCGGCTGACCCCGGCCACCCCGGCCGGGTTGC
>NZ_JAALDV010000289.1:0-4737 GCF_014145045.1 Dietzia sp. DQ12-76 | reverse complement strand
GGCTGGTGGCTCTCGGACCGTGGGCTGCCCACCGGACCGGACGGACCGCTGCCCGGCCCGGCCGAGCCGGAACTGACCCAGCCCGCGGACTGCCCCGACGTGCAGATGATCGCCGTACCGGGGACCTGGGAGAGCAGCCCGACCGACGACCCGTACGCGCCGGCCTTCCTGCCCAACGCCCTGCTCAGGACGATCACCGATCCGCTGTCGGAGCAGTACCCCACCGAACGCCTGGAGGTCTTCACGGTCCCCTACGTGGCACAGTTCCGGAACCCGCAGCGCCCGGACGAGATCACCTACGACCAGAGCCGGGCCGAGGGCACGGATCGTGCGCGCGCCGAGCTGGCGGCGGTGCACGACCGTTGCCCGTACACCTCCTACATCCTCCTCGGCTTCTCGCAGGGCGCGGTGATCGCCGGCGATCTCACCAGCGAGATCGGCACCGGCAACGGACCGGTGCCGGCCGACCTGGTCCGGGGGTCGGTGCTCATCGCCGACGGGCGGCGGCTGCCCGGTGAGGGGCAGTCGCCGGGACTGTCGCCGGGGACGGGTCAGGGCATGGAGATCTCGCTCCAGCCGGTCACGGGATTCACCCAGCTCATCGCGGGCGCCACCATGACGGGCCCCCGGCCCGGTGGCTTCGGGGAACTCGCTGACCGCACCGCCCAGATCTGCGATTCGCGGGACCTCATCTGCAACGCCCCGCTCAACGTGGTGGACGGCGCGGCCCGGTTCCAGGAGTTCGTCGCCAACAACGCCATCCACGCCATGTACGCGACCAACCCGGACGTGATCATGGGGACGACGGTCCCGGAGTGGACCATCGGTCACGTTCGCGAGCTCGTCGACTCCGCACCGGAGATCGCCCACGACTGACGGGCCGACCGAGTACCGTGCATGGGCGCGACACGCCTGCCAGGGTCGGGGATTCGGAGTTCGGATGTGCGCGAGGGCACGCTGTAAGATCGACCAAGCTTGTCGCCCGGTATGTCCGAGGTCGGCGACGTCGGCCATCCAGTCATCGGTTCGGAACGGAGCAACGTGGAGTTCGAGCAGTACCACGACGCCAGCGGGGCGATCGTCATCCCTGATCGCACCACCCTGGTCGACTTCGTCGAAGCCAACGTCTCCGCAGCGCGCCGGGACCCCGCGGCGGACGGCCTCATCTACCGATATATCGACTACTCGTCGTCGCGGCAGGGTGAGGTCTCCGAACTGTCGTGGTCGGACTTCGGTGACCGGCTCTACGCGATCGCCGCACGACTGCAGCAGGTGGCCGCGCGGGGAGACCGGGTGGCGATCCTCGCGCCACAGGGGCTCGACTACATCGTCTCCTTCTTCGCCGCCATCCACGCCGGCCTCACCGCCGTCCCGCTGTTCGATCCGGACGAACCCGGGCACCATGACCGTCTCCACGCCGTCCTCGGGGACTGCACCCCGTCCGTCATCCTCACGTCGACCGAGTCGGCGGCCGGCGTCCGCAAGCTCTTCCGCGATCTGCCCGCCCGTGAGCGCCCCCGCACGGTCGCCGTCGACGCGATCCCGACCGAACTCGGCTCGGGCTGGTCCCGGCCCGACCTCGGGGCGGACGACATCGCCTACCTGCAGTACACCTCGGGATCGACCCGCGTCCCCGCAGGCGTCGAGATCACGCATCGCAACGTCGTCACCAACGTCATGCAGCTCTTCGACGGGCTGGGTCTGACCCGCGCCTCCCGCGGCGTCACCTGGCTCCCGCTGTTCCACGACATGGGACTGCTCACCGTGATCCTGCCCGCGATGGGCGGTGCGACCATCACCGTCATGAGCCCCCGGGCCTTCGTGCAGCGGCCCGGACGCTGGGTCACCCAGCTCGGTGCGATGTCCGACGGCGACGGCGTGTTCGCCGCGGCACCCAACTTCGCGTTCGAGCACGCCGCCCGCCGTGGCCTTCCCCGGGAGGGCGAGTCGCTCGACCTGTCCGGCGTCACCAGCATCATCAACGGATCCGAGCCGGTCACCCCCGCCTCGATGCGCGCGTTCAACGAGGCGTTCGCCCCGTACGGGCTCGCTCCGACCGCCATCAAGCCCTCCTACGGCATGGCGGAGGCGACACTCTTCGTCTCCTCGCCCCGTAAGGACGACGAGGCGATCGTCATCCACGTGGACCGGGATGACCTCAACAAGGGCGTCATGACCGTCCTGGACCCCGACTCGGTGGAGGGGAACGAGGACGCCATCCCGCAGGTGGCGTGCGGGTACGTGGCGCCCAGCCAGTGGGCGGTCATCGTCGACCCGGGAATCGACGGGGCGACGGGCGAGCACGACGGAACCGGCCGTGAGCTCCCCGAGGGGCGGGTCGGTGAGATCTGGCTGCACGGTACGAACGTGGGGCAGGCCTACTGGGGCCGACCGGAGGAGTCCGAGGCCACCTTCGGCAACAGGCTCACCGAGCGCCTGGCGGAGAACTCGAAGACCGTGCGCGAGTTCGGCACCGTCCCCGAGGACGCGCGATGGCTCCGCACGGGCGACTTCGGTGCCTACGTGGACGGTCAGCTGTACATCACCGGGCGGGTCAAGGACCTCGTGATCGTCGCGGGGCGCAACCACTACCCGCAGGATCTCGAGAACACCGCGCAGGACGCCTCCTCCTCCCTGCGCCCGGGCTTCGTGGCCGCGTTCTCCGTGCCCGCCAACCAACTCCCGATCGAGGCCCGTAACGGCGCCGTCATCCCCGCCGATGACTCCTCGGAGACCCTCGTCGTGGTCGGGGAGCGCGCGCCCGGTGCGGGCAAGGCGGATCCCGGACCCATCGCCGACGCCGTCCGTTCGGCGATCTCGGCGAGGCACGGTGTCACGGCCCAGGACGTGATCCTGGTCCCCGCCGGGTCCATCCCCCGTACCTCGAGCGGCAAGATCGCCCGCCGCGCCTGCAAGGCCGCCTACGTCGACGGGACGTTGCGGGGAGGCCACCAGCAGACGGCGTTCCCCGACGAGCCGACGGAGTAGTTCCCGGACCGGTTCACGGCACCACACGTGCGCGGCGGCGACGGGCGAGCACACCGGACGAGACCCGATCGAAAGGCGATCCCCACGATGGCACAGAGCGAGATGACGGTAGTAGAGCTCCGCGACTGGTTACGGGGGTGGGTCTCACGGGCCACCGGACTCGACGGCGCCAAGGTGACCGACGACCGTTCTCTCGAGGAGTTCGGACTGTCCTCCCGCGACGCGGTGACGCTCTCGGCGGATCTCGAGGACCTCCTCGGACGACCACTGGACGCCACGGTGGCGTACCAGCACCCCACCATCGCCTCCCTCGCCGAGTACGTGGTCAACGGCCCGGCCGAGATCGAGGAGCCGGCCGATCTGCACACCTTCCGTCACCGCGGGGCGGGCATGGAGTTCGACGTCGCCGTCATCGGGTTCGCCACGCGGTTCCCGGGCGGTGCGGATTCGCCCGAGGCCACGTGGGAGCTGCTGTCCGAGGGCCGGGACGCGACCAGCCCGCGCCCGGCGACCCGCTGGTCCGAGTGGGCGGGCGACGCCTACGTGCAGCAGGTCCTGGCCGAGGCACCGGACCGGGGCGGGTGGCTCGACGACGCGGAGGTGCGCGACTTCGACGCCGAGTTCTTCGGCATGAGCCCGCGCGAGGCGGAGATGGTGGACCCGCAGCAGCGGTTGGCGCTCGAGCTCACCTGGGAGGCCCTCGAGCACGCGCACCTGCCGGCGAGCGATCTCAAGGGCCACGAGGTCGGCGTGTTCATCGGCTCGTCGTCCAGCGACTACCAGGTGTTCCTGACCTCCGACTCCGCCGCCGCCTCCCCCTACGCGGTCACCGGCGCCTCCAACTCGATCATCTCCAACCGGGTGTCGTACACGTTCGACTTCCGGGGTCCGTCGATGACCCTCGACACCGCGTGCTCCACCTCGCTCGTCGCGATCCACGAGGCCGTCAACTCCCTGCGGCTGCACGAGTCCGACCTGGCCGTGGCCGGCGGCGTCAACATGATGCTGGCACCCGCCGCCACCATGGGCTTCGCCAAGACCGGGGCCGCGCTCAGCCCCGACGGCCGCATCAAGGCCTTCTCCTCCGACGCCAACGGCATCTGCCGCGCCGAGGGCGGGGGACTGTTCATCCTCAAGCGCCTGTCCGAGGCCGAGCGGGACGGGGACGTGGTCCTCGCCGTCATCAAGGGTTCCGCGGTCAACTCCGACGGCCGCTCCAACGGGATGACCGCCCCCAACCCCGACGCGCAGGTCGCGGTGCTGCGCCAGGCCTACGCCGACGCCGGCGTGGACCCCAGGGAGGTCGACTACATCGAGGCCCACGGCACGGGCACCATCCTCGGCGACCCCATCGAGGCCACCGCGATCGGACAGGTGCTCGGCCGCGGCCGTGATGCCGACCGGCCGACCCTGCTGGGCTCGGCCAAGACGAATTTCGGTCACATGGAGTCGGCGGCCGGGGCGGCGGGCCTGGCCAAGATCATCCTCGGAATGGGTCACGACTCGCTCCCGCCCACCCTCAACTTCGCCGGGCCCAACCCGTACATCGACTTCGACGCCGCCCGGCTGAGCGTCGTCACGGAGAGTCGGCCGTGGCCCCGCTACAGCGGTCGGGCGTTGGCCGGTGTCTCCGGATTCGGGTTCGGCGGCACCAACGCCCACGTCGTGGTGGCCGAGTACCAGCCCGCGCCGATCGGTGCCGCGCGGACACCAGCCGCCGACGAACAGGCCGCCGACGAACAGGCTGCC
>NZ_JAALDV010000288.1:0-1731 GCF_014145045.1 Dietzia sp. DQ12-76 | reverse complement strand
GGCACCGGCGTCGCGGTGATCGGCGCGTTCGCCCGCGAGCCGCGCATCCAGGGCGGTGGCAGCTCCCGCGTCTCCCCCACCCGGGTCGACGTGCCCCTGACGGAGATCCGCCGGATCGCCGGGGACGACCGCGTCACCTACGCCGCGGGTTTCGGGGCGGGTGACGACGCCGGCCGCCTCCTCGCCGAGGCGGTCGCTGTGGCATCCGACGCCGAGGTGGCCGTCCTCATGCTCGGGCTGACCGACGACCAGGAGTCGGAGGGGGTGGATCGCCCGCACATCGATCTGCCCGGTGACCAGCTCCGGCTCCTCGACGCGGTCGCGGCTGTGCGGGACCGGATCGTGGTGATCCTGTCGGCCGGATCCGTGGTGGACCTGGCCCCCGTGGTTCCCCACGCCACCGCGATTCTGTCCGGGGCGCTGTTGGGACAGGGCGGTGGCCGGGCGCTCGCGAGAGTGCTCTACGGTCACGCCTCCCCGTCCGGGCGACTGGCCGAGACGGTCCCGCTCCGCATCGAGGACGCTCCCAGCTGGGACAACTTCCCTGCCGAGGACTCGCACCTGCGGTACGGCGAAGGAATCTTCGTCGGCTACCGCGGATACGGCCACCGGCGTCGCGAGGTGCGCTTCCCGTTCGGCCACGGCCTGTCCTACACGCGGTTCGAGTACCGGTCCCTGTCCGTCGTCGCCGGGGACGAAGGACAACGAGGCGACGGAGTGCGGGCCGAGGCGATACGCACCGAGGAGTGGACGGCACGGGTGGAGGTCCACAACACCGGCCCGGTCCGGGGCCGCGAGATCGTCCAGATCTACTCCTCGCTCCCGGCGTCGGTGCGCAGGCGGGCGACGCGGGAGCTCGTGGGATTCGGGCACATCGATCTCGATCCCGGGCAGAGCGGGGTCCTGGAGGTGGCTGTCGAACGCCGTGACCTGGCGTACTGGGACGAGCCGGCCGGGAGGTGGCTGGTGGAAGGGGGCGGGTACGTCTTCGCCGCCGCCGCGTCCAGTAGGGACATCCGGGTCGAGGTCACCGTGCCGATCACCGGCGATCCACGCCCGGTCCGGATCGACCTCGAGTCCACCATCGCCGAGGCGATGGCGGACCCCGACGCACGACTGATCCTCGACGAGGTGTTCCGCCCGCTCGCCGCGAATGCCGGCGACGCAAGCGGCGCAGTGGGGGCCTCGATCGAGGACCTGGTGGGGTCCATCCCCGTGGGTCGGATGCTCTCCGGGTTCCTGGGCCTGGACCGGCAGGCGGTGGCGGGGATCGCCGAGCAGCTCGCCCGGATCCACCGGTGAACTAGGTGCTCCGGCCGGTCGCTCGACGCCTGTAATGCAAGAGCACGGTGCCGCTGTCGAAGACGCGATGTTCGACCAACTCCAGGTCGAGTTCGGCGCCCGGCGGCAGCGCGCGCAGGCCCCCACCGACCACCCTGGGGACGACGAAGAACCGGAAGTCGTCGACCATCCCGGCGCTGATCGCCTCGCTCGCGGTGGTGGGCCCGAATATCTCGACCTCGCCCGCCGCGCCGTCGACGATCTCTCGGAGCCGGGCGGGATCGAGACGCGGCAGCAGGAGATCCCGGGCGGAGAGCAGGTCCGCCTCGGCCATGGTCTCCGACACGGCGATGTGTGTGAGGTCCTGCCACCGACGGGCGAACTCGTGCTCGTCCGGGCTCCAGGAAGCGTCCTCGGGTTCGGCCTGACCTGCCGCGTTGATTTCGGACA
>NZ_JAALDV010000287.1:0-1856 GCF_014145045.1 Dietzia sp. DQ12-76 | reverse complement strand
GGCGGCGGCAGCGGCGACGACGGGAACGCCGGGGACGATCTGCCACCCGACTCCCGCGGCCTCGAGAGCGCGGACCTCCTGCGCCACCCCCCGGTACATCGAGGGCTCGCCGGGGATGAGCCGGACCACCCGGTCTCCGCGTCCACTCGCCTCCCGGATCTCGGCGATGACATCCGAGACCGGCATCCCGGTGGTGTCGACAAGTCGGGCCCGCGGAGAGCAGAGGGACAGCACCTCGTGGAGCCCGTGGACACCCTCGAACAGGCAGGTACCGCAGTCGGCGAGGAGCCTGGAGGCGCGGACGGTGAGCAGATCGGCATCGCCGGTGCCGACGCCGACGAACATGGCGGTCACCGGTCGCGATCCACGGTGGCAGGGGGTCTCACCGTGGCATCCGTCGCCAGATCGGCTGCGGGACCAACCGGGCGACGGCGAACATCACCCGTAGCTGCCACGGGATCCACACCACCCCGGCCCGTCGGGCCCGCACCCGGTCGACCACCGCATCGGCCACCTGGTCGGGCGTGGAGGAGAACGGTGCGGGATCCATGCCCTCGGTCATCCGGCCGATCACGAATCCGGGGCGGGGGATCACCAGGGTGACGCCCGTGCCGTGGAGGGCGTCCGCCATCCCCGAGGCGAAACCGTCGAGCCCCGCCTTGGCGGACCCGTACACATAGTTCGCGCGCCGGACCCGTTGACCGGCGACCGAGGAGAACGCCACCAGCACGCCGCGTCTGCGGGGCTTCATCCGCTCAGCCAGCACGGTGAGCAGGGCGGCCTGGGCCACGAAGTCGGTGTGCAGGATCCGAGCCGCGGTCGCCGCGTCCCTCTCGGCCACCTCCTGGTCGCCGAGGATCCCGAACGCCAGGACCGCGACCGAGATCTCGCCGATCCGGGACTCGATGTCCTCCACCACCCTCACGTGGGAACCGAGGTCGTCGGCGTCGAAATCGATGATCTCGACCGACGAGGCCCCGGCGGCCGTGAGAGGTGCCGCCAGGGCGGACACGTCGCGGCCGGGTCGTGTGGCGAGGACGACCGTGCATCCGTCCGCGAGACGCCGGGCGATCGCCAGACCGATCTCGCTCCGGCCACCGAAGATCACGACGACCTCGCCGCCCGGTGCGCGCTGGGATGCGGGGGATGCGGGGCTGGACATGAGGGCATTGTCCCACGCCCATCTCACTGCCTCCCACGCCCGTCCCAGGCCCGGTCGCACTCCCGTCGCCGCCGGCCGCCTCGTCCCGCCTCGCTGTGGCAGGCTCGCCGCTATGTCCCGAACACTGGCAGATCTGTCGCCCGACGCTCACGAGTTCCTCTCCGAGTACCACCTCGGTACGCTCACCACCCTCCGACGAGACGGTTCGCCGCACGTGGTCGCGGTGGGCTTCACGCTCGACACCGGGTCGGGTCTGGCCCGCGTGATCACCCGGAGGGGGTCGCAGAAGGCCCGCAACGCCGCGCGCGGCGGACGGGCAGCGGTCTGTCACGTGGACCGAGGCCGGTGGCTGACGTTCGAGGGCCGGGCGACGTTGCTCACCGACGAGGCCGCCGTGCGCGAGGGCGAACGCCGGTACGGGATGCGCTACCGGGAGCCGAAACCCAATCCCGAGCGCGTCGTGGTGGCGATCGAGGTGGACCGCGTCCTGGGATCCGCCCAGATGTTCACCGGCGCCTGACACCGCGGTTCGATGCGCGGACGGGTGGGCGGCCTGCTGGACGGCTTGGTACGCGGCCTGCTGGGCGGGAGGGTGCGCGGCCTGCTGGTCGGGAGGGTGCGCGGCCTGTTGGACGGCTTGGTGCGCGGCCTGCTGGGCGGGACCAGACGACTCCTCCGGATTCGCGTGCGTGAG
>NZ_JAALDV010000286.1:0-4970 GCF_014145045.1 Dietzia sp. DQ12-76 | reverse complement strand
CCGCGGAGCCGAGGCCGGGGTGCTGTACTGCTTCGGTCACAGCGAGGAGGCCCGCGAGATCGTCCGCTCGCTCATCGACGAGGGGCAGTTGGGGTCCGCCACGCGGGCCGCCATGGCCGGGGTGCTGTCCGCCGATCGCGAGAGCTGCCAGCTGGTGTCCGAGCTGGAGGTCACCGGCCATCTTCCGGTGCTGGTGCGTGACATCGCCGCCGACTCCCTTGCCAAGAACCCCCGGCGACTTCTCGACGACGCCCACCGTGCCCGGGAATGCGGTCTGCACATGGTGTCCGTGGCGGTCGCCGACCGCGTGCGCCACCTCGCCACTCCGGGTTCGCAGCACCACATCCAGGCCGAGCGGATGATCGCCACCTCCGAGATCGGTGGATCGGCGAGCGGTCTGCCCGGTCCGGGAGGCGCTGCCACCAGAATCCCTCAGGGCGTGTCTCTGACCCGTCGCGAATCCCAGATCGCCACTCTCGTGGGTCAGGGGCTGACCAACGCCGAGATCGCGGCCGAGCTCCACCTGTCCAAGCGGACCGTGGAGGGACACCTCAACCGGATCTACACCAAGACCGGCACCCGGCTGCGAGGGTGAACGAGCCACGGCGAGGGGGTGGGGGCATGCGTCGGCCACCGGGCGGGCGTGGGCCGGCCGGCCCGGGACACGGCGTCCCGGCCACCTTCTGCGAGGCGCCCGCGGCTTATATCGTGGAGACCTATTTCGTCCTCCGGATGGTCATCGCCGCCGGCGCCCTGGTGCTCCCGGCTGTTCTCCTGCTGTGGGTGGCCCTTGACCCAGCGGTGGCGATGAGGGGCTCGCTCAGCGCCTTCTACTACTCGCCGGCGCGCAGTGTCTTCGTGGGGATCCTCGTGGCGATAGGCGTCGCGCTGGTGGCCTACCGCGGCTACACCCGGGGAGAGAACGCACTGCTCAACGCGGCCGGGGTCCTCTCGATCGTGGTGGCGCTGGTCCCGACGTCGGACACCTCTCTGCCCGGGCCCACCGTCGCGGGGGCGGTCCACGCTGTGGCCGCGGTCGGGTTCTTCGCGCTGGCCGCGCTGTCGATCTTCTTCTACGGACAGGAGACCCTCGGATCCCTGCCGGATCCGAATCTGCGGCGCAGGTACCGCGTGGCCTACCGGGTCCTGGCCGTGCTGGTCGTGGCATTCCCGGCCGCCGCTGTCCTGGTCGCGTGGGCTGTGGGACCGTCGGTGGCACTGTTCGCCGGGGAGGCGGCGGCGCTCTACGCCTTCGCCGCGTTCTGGCTGGTCAAGACGTACGAGCTCGCCCGGTCTCAGGTGCACAGACGAATCGTGTGACGCCCATCTAGGCGATCGTGCGGCGGTAGGTGACCATGGCGAAGGTGTAGGCGACGATGAGGATGCCGACGCACCAGGCGATCGCGATCCAGAGGTCGGTGCCGACCGGTTGCTGCGCGAACAGGTCGCGGATGGCATTGACGATGTAGGTCACCGGCTGGTGTTCGGCGAAGGCGCGCACCGGGCCGGGCATGGTGTCGGTGGGGACGAATGCCGAGCTGATGAACGGGAGGAAGATCAGCGGGTAGGAGAACGCACCCGCCCCGTCCGGCGTGGTGGCGGAGAGCCCGGCGATGACCGCGAGCCACGTCAACGCCAGGGTGAACAGGAGCAGGATGCCGGCGACACCGAACCACGCCAACGGCCCTGCCGGTGAGCGGAACCCCATGAGCAGGGCGACGCCCACGACGACCGCCAGCGAGATCAGAGTGGCGAACAGCGAGGTCAGCACGTGTCCCCACAGCACGGCTGAGCGCGCGATCGGTAGGGACTGGAGTCGTTCGACGATTCCGCCCTTCATATCCAGGAACAGCCGGTACGCGGTGTAGGCGATCCCCGAGGCGATGGTGATGAGGAGGATCCCGGGCAGCAGGTAGTTCACGTACGACCCCGAATCCGGGCCCGTGTCGATCGCGCCGCCGAATACATAGACGAACAACAGTAGGAAGGCGACCGGCGTGATGACGGTCGTGATGATGGTGTCCAGGCTGCGGGTGACGTGGCGCAGGGACCGCCCCAGAAGGACGGCGGTGTCGCCGAGGAAGTGCGTGTTCATCGCTGTTCCCTACTCGTGGCACTGTCCGTGTGGTCCGCGTCGTCCTCGCCGATGAGGGCCAGGAAGACGTCTTCGAGGGTCGGCTGTTTCTCCACGTACTCGACCTGTGCGGGCGGGAGCAGCCGCTTGAGCTCGGCGAGGGTGCCGTTGACGATGATCCGACCCTTGTGGAGGATCGCGATGCGGTCGGCGAGTTGTTCGGCCTCCTCCAGATACTGCGTGGTGAGCAGTACCGTCGTGCCGCCGTCGGCCAGTTCTCTGACCGCCTGCCACACCTCGATGCGGGCCCGGGGGTCGAGCCCGGTGGTCGGCTCGTCGAGGAAGATGACCGGTGGGCTCCCGATGAGGCTCATGGCGATGTCGAGACGGCGACGCATCCCACCCGAGTACGTCGACACCTTCCGCGTGGCCGCGGCGGTCAGCGAGAAGCGCTCGAGGAGATCATCCGCGATCGTGCCCGGGTCGTCGAGGTGGCGAAGCCTGGCGATGAGGACGAGGTTCTCCCGCCCGGTGAGGATCTCGTCGACGGCGGCGAACTGTCCGGTGAGACTGAAGCGCTCTCGCACCTCCGAAGCCTGTGCGGCGACGTCGAGGCCGTCGACAACGGCCGTTCCCGCGTCGGCCTCGAGCAGGGTTGCGAGGATTCTCACGACTGTGGTCTTGCCGGCGCCGTTGGAGCCGAGCAGTGCGAAGATGCTGCCCCGTGCCACATCGAAGTCCACGCCGCGCAACACGGGCAGGTCCTTGTACGACTTCTCCAGACCGTGGACACGGATCGCGTGAAGGGTCGGCGCGGTCATGAGAGGGTCCCCTCATCCCCTCCGGAATCGCCGGCCGCGGCGTCGATGGCCTCGGTCAGGCGCCGGCGCTCTTTGTCGATCCACTCCTTGCCGGAGTACGAGCGGGCGAACGTCTCCGCGAACTCCACCGGGTCGTCCCCGACGACGGCGCGCACGGGAGTGCCGTCGACCGCGGCTCGCTCCCACATGTCGGCGTGGTCGCCGATCATCGCGATGAGCGTGTCGCCGTCGGTGAATCCTCCGTAGTAGAGGAAGTACCGGTTGAGCGCCTTGGCGGCGCTGCCGTACGGCTCGGGGAGAGCGTCGACCCGCGCCATGTGGCGCTTGTACTGCTTCTTCTGATCCAGAGACCCGGTGAGGGCCTCGATCCATTTCGCGGCCATGATCATCTCTCTCCTTCGCCCTGTGGGCTGTCGTTGTGGTGACGGAGCTGGTCTATGCGTTCCACGAGGAAGTCCCAGGTGTTCCAGAATTCGTCGAGGTTCCCGCGCCCCCGGGCGTTGAGCGAATACACCTTCCGGGGCGGGCCCTTCTCGGAGGGGACCTTCTCCACGTCCACGAGGCCACGCTGCTCGATCCTCACCAGGAGCGCGTACACGGTGCCCTCGGCGATGTCGGCGAAACCGTGACCCCGGAGCCACGCGGTGATCTCGTACCCGTACGCGGGCCGGTCGGACAGGATCGCCAGGACGATGCCCTCCAGCGTTCCCTTGAGCATCTCGGTGGCCTGCTTGCCCATGGAACGTCCCCCAACTACTCAGTGACAATGACTACTGGTACATAGTAACGCAGAATAGCGGCAGCGCAAGACCGCGACCACCGTGCAGGTGCCCGAGCGCCAGCCGGTTCCTCACACCGCCGGGCTACAGTCGGGTCACCCCCCGGCGTCGATGTAGAGGGAGCCCCTCGCCCATGACGAACCTCGTCTTTCTCCCCGGCCTCCACGGCGATGCGCAGTCGTGGGACCCGACCCTCCGAGCCCTGCCGGAGAGCTGGGCCACCACGGCCCTGGACCTGCCGGCCGTGCCCGACCTCGACGCGCTCGTCGACGAGACCGCCCGGCTGATCGCCTCCGGGAGCGTCGTCGTCGGACATTCCCTCGGCGGCGTGGTGGCCATGCACCTCGCGGAGAGGCACCCGTCCCTCCTGGCCGGACTCGTCCTGGTCACCGCGCCCGTGGGCACAGAGGATCCGGATGCCGCAGCAGCGCGCGCGGCCCGAGCGGCGGACCTGAGCCCGGAGGAGTACGAAGGGATAGCCCTCGACGGTATGGAGGCGGTGTACTTCGGCGACCGCGGCCACGACCCGCAGGTGCGGGCCGAGCGACTCCGCGCGGCGCGGGGATACGGGCCGGCGCGGTTCGCCGCGCACTCGGTGGCCCTGGGCGCGCGCCCGGACCGCAGCGCTTTTCCCGCGCAGGCGCCCTGCCCGGTCCTGATCGTCGGGGCGTCGCACGATGAGGTGGTGCCCACCGAGGAGCAGCGGCGGTGGGCCGAATCGAACGGTGCCGGATCGATCGGTGCCGAATCGAACAGTGCCGAATCGAACGGTGCCGAATCGATCGGTGCCGCGTCAGACGGTGCAGGCGCGGGCGGGGTGACGTATGTGGAGATCCCGGAGACCGGGCACATGCTGCCGGCGGAGAAGCCGGAGGAACTAGCCGCGGTGGTGGCCGACTGGTGGCGTCGCACCGGGGCCGCGCCCGGCTAGACGCGATGCCCACGTAGGTCGTCGCGCCCGGTCCACCCGCGGATCACGCCTACTTCCCCTCGATCACCCCTCGCCGTCACCGCCCGGTGGGTCTACAGTCTTCCTCAGAAGGCGGGGTGGTCGTCGATGACTTCTCGGAATCGACCGTTGTTGCAGAGATCCGTCGCGCCGGGGGACGTGGCGAATCGCGCGTTGCGGGAACTCGACGACCAGGTCTTCTCAGATGTCGTTCTGCGGGAAGTGCACCGCCGCAGCGCATTCGGCCGGGTCGCCGGGCAGATCGACAGAGCCGTGAGGACGGTCCGGCCCCCGGACGTCGGCCCTCGCCGGGGACCCGAGACGCCGCGTTTGGCTGAGAGTGCCGC
>NZ_JAALDV010000285.1:0-5028 GCF_014145045.1 Dietzia sp. DQ12-76 | reverse complement strand
GTCCCCGGCCGAGGCCGCGCCGAGCTCGAGTGCCAACCGGCGCGCGCCCTCGCCCCGGGTGAGCACGTGGACCTCTGCCCCCTGCGCGAGAGCGAGTTGCGCGGTGAGATGAGCGGAACCGCCGAAGCCGTAGACGCCCAGCCTGCCGCCCGGCGGGAGCGCCGCACGCTTGAGCGCACGGTAACCGATGATGCCCGCGCACAGCAGCGGCGCGGCCGAGAGGTCGTCGATCCCGTCGGGAAGGGCGTAGGCGAACGCCTCGGGGACCGTCGTGAACTCCGCGTAGCCGCCGTCGGCATCCCATCCGGTGTAGCGGGACCGCGCGCACAGGTTCTCCCGTCCGGACCGGCAGGCACCGCAACTCCCGCAGGTGCCCCGCAGCCAGGGGACGCCCACCCGGTCACCGGTGAGGAACCGGACGCACCCGGGTCCCGAACCCACCACCTCTCCGACGATCTCGTGGCCGGGCACCACCCGCGGTCGTCGGACCGGGAGGTCACCCGTGGCGACGTGAAGATCGGTGCGGCAGACCCCGCACGTGAGAACGCGGAGCAGGACCTCTCCCGGCCCGGGCTCGGGAACGGGCGTGTCGACGAAGTCCAGGGGCGACTCCGCCAGGGGGCCCGGTTCGCGGACCACCCAGGCTCGCATCTGCGTCACGGTGCCGGTCACCTCGATCCTGCCGGTGCGATGACGGCGATCCTAACCCTCACGAGACGACTCAGGCCACCCCGCCGACGCGATCAGGAGCGTCGTCGGGGAGACCGGAGTGGCGAGGGTCAGATGTAGATGGCGGGATCGATGTAGAACTGCGCGTCGCGCAACTCCTCCTTCGACTCCTTGGCCGGCGTGGCGACGCCCGGTACGCCCACGATGATCGAGTTCGCCGGGGCGTCCTTGACCACGACGGCGTTGGCGCCGACCGAGGAGTCCGAGCCGATCTCGACGGGGCCCAGGATCTTGGCCCCGGCCCCCACGGTCACGCGGTCGCCCAGGGTGGGGTGGCGCTTGACCTGCTTGAGCGAGACACCGCCCAGGGTGACCCCGTGGTACAGCATGCAGTCGTCACCGATCTCCGCGGTCTCCCCGATGACCACACCCATCCCGTGGTCGATGAAGAACCGTCGACCGATGGTGGCACCGGGATGGATCTCGATCCCGGTGAGGAACCGGGTGAACTGGCTCAGGACGCGGGCCGCGAACCGGCCGGCCCCGCCGGCCACCCACAGGCGATGGGAGAGGCGGTGGGACCAGATCGCGTGCAGCCCGGAGTAGACGATCGCGTTCTCGACATCTCCCCGGGCCGCCGGGTCGTGGGCACGCGCCGCGGCGAGGTCCTCGCGCAGGGTGCGCAGGATCCCCGCCGCGGGCGCGTCCGCGGTCGACGGAGTCGGGTCGGTCATCAGTCGCGGTAGTCCTCGAACAGCATGGTGGACACGTAGCGCTCGCCGTAGTCGCACACGATCACCACGATGGTCTTGCCGGCGTTCTCCGGGCGCTTGGCCAGTTCGAGCGCGGCCCACACGTTGGCGCCGGAGGAGATGCCGGCGAGGATGCCCTCCTCGCTGCCCAGGCGCTTGGCGATCCGCAGCGAGTCGTCGAGGGTGACGTCGATGACCTCGTCGTAGATCTCGCGGTTGAGGATCTCGGGGACGAAGTTGGCGCCGAGGCCCTGGATCTTGTGCGGCCCGGCCTTGCCCTCGGTGAGAAGCGGGGAGTCCTTGGGCTCGACGGCCACGATCTTTATGTCCGGCTTCTGCTCGCGGAGGTAGCCGCCGGCGCCGGTGATGGTGCCGCCGGTCCCGATGCCGGCCACGAAGATGTCGACCTCTCCGTCGGTGTCCTCCCAGACCTCGGGGCCGCTGGTCCGACGGTGCACGTCCGGGTTGGCCGGGTTGGCGAACTGTCGGGCGAGAACGGCGTTCTCGCGGGTGTTGGCGATCTCCTCGGCCTTGGCCACCGCGCCCTTCATGCCCTCGGAGCCCGGGGTGAGGATGAGCTCGGCCCCGTAGGCGCGCATGACGGCGCGGCGCTCGACCGACATGGTGTCGGGCATGACCAGGACGGCCTTGAACCCGCGTGCGGACGCGACCATGGACAGTGCGATACCGGTGTTACCGGAGGTGCCCTCGACGATGGTGCCGCCGGGCTTGAGGGCGCCGGAGGCGACCGCGTCGTCGATGATCGCGGCGCCGATGCGGTCCTTGACGCTGGCGGCCGGGTTGGCGGATTCGAGCTTGGCCAACACGGTGGCGCCCAGGCCGTCGGTCAGGGAGTTGAGGCGGACCAGGGGCGTGTGGCCGATGGTCTCGGTGATGTCGGAGTAGATCTTCGCCATTGGTGAGTTCCGTTCTGCAGAATGAACCGATCTGTCTATCGGTCAGTGTACGTGATCCCGCCACCGTCCGGACCGGGCCCGGGCGAATTCGGCCGGCCCCGAAAAACGCCGCGGCGCCCGTACCCCGCGGTGGGGTCCGGGCGCCGGCGGTCGGGGTGTCAGTTGCCGGAGTACAGGGCCTCGATCTCGCTGCCGAAGCGGTCGTGCACCACGTTGCGCTTGAGCTTGAGCGTCGGGGTGAGCTCGCCGCTCTCCACCGAGAACTCCGCCGCGAGGATCTTGAACTTGCGGATCGACTCGGCACGGGAGACGGACTTGTTGGCCTGGTCCACGGCGTCCTGGATCGCGCCGACCAGGTCACCGTCCTGGAGCAGGTCCTCCACCTCGCCGGTCTTGCCGTGCTTGTCCCGCCACGCCGGGAAGGTCTCCTGGTCGATGGTGACCAGTGCCGCGATGTAGTTGCGGTTGTCACCCACCACCACGGCCTGGCTGATCAGCGGGTCGGCCGAGAGCAGGTCCTCCATCTGGGAGGGTGAGACGTTCTTGCCACCGGCGGTGACGATGAGGTCCTTCTTGCGGCCGGTGATCGACAGGTAACCGTCCGAGTCGAGCTGCCCGATGTCGCCCGTGTGGTACCACTCGCCGGTCCAGGCCTCCTCGTTGGCCTTCGGGTTCTGCCAGTAGCCCTTGAACAGGGTCTTGGCCTTGGCCAGGATCTCGCCGTCCTCGGCGATCCGGATGGTCACGCCCGGGATCGGCCGACCCACCGTGCCGATCTTCGCCTGGCCGATCGGGTTGACGGTCAGCACGCCCGAGGACTCGGTGAGGCCGTAGCCCTCGAGGAGGTCGAAGCCGGCGCCGCGGTAGAAGTGGCCCAGACGGGCGCCCAGGGGGCCGCCACCGGAGATGATGCGGTTGCACTCGCCGCCCAGGGCCTCGTGCAGCTTCGAGTAGACGAGCTTGGAGAACAGCTTCTGCTTGAGCGCCAGGCCCGCGGACGGCTTCCCGCCGCCCTCGATGGCCGTGGAGTAGTCGATCGCGGTCTGCACCGCGGCCTTGAAGATCTTGGCCTTGGCGCCGCCGGCGGCCTCCGCCTTGCCCGCCGCGGAGTTGTAGACCTTCTCGAGCACGCGCGGGACCGACACGAGGAAGGTCGGGTGGACCTCCGACAGCCGCTCGACGACCTTGGTGGTGTCGGGCTCGTGGGCCACGGCGACGCGCTTGTAGAAGCACGCCACCTCGAGGATTCGGGCCAGGACGTGGGCCAGCGGCAGGAAGATCAGGGTGCGGCTGTTGGGGACGAACGCGTCCTGGAGCTGCTGCTCGACGGCCACCACGACGCCACCGAACCCGCCGTGCAGGATCTCGCAACCCTTGGGGTTGCCCGTCGTGCCCGAGGTGTAGATGATGGCGCACCTGTCCTCGTGGCCCATCGCCAGCGAGGCCTGCTCGACCTGCTCGTCGGAGATGTCGGCGCCGGCGGCGGTGAGCTGGGCGACCAGGTCGTTCTCGATGACCATGATGTCGCCGCTCCACTCGGTGCCGGACGTCAGCACCTCGCGGAGTTCGAGATCCTCGACCACGGCGAAGGTGGCGCCGGAGTCGGTGAGGATCCAGTCGCACTGGCCCGAGGAGGAGGTCTCGTAGATCGGGACGGTGACGGCGCCGACCGCCCACGCGGCCCAGGCGATGAGCGACCACTCGTAGCGGGTGTGGCTCATGATGGCCAGGCGGTCGCCGGGCTGGACGCCCCGGGCGATCAGGCCTTTGGCGACCCCCTTGACCTCCTGGAGGTACTGGGCGCAGGTGACCTCTGTCCAGTCGGTTCCGACGAGTCGCAGTACCGCGACGTCGTTCGGCGCCTCCTCCGCGTTCTTGAACACGAGCCGGCCGAGGTTCTCGACGGGGAAGGACTTGGTGGCGGGAGGGGTGGCGAACTCGGTCGTCATTGCGATCCTTAGGTCATGTGTGGCCTGTATCACTGGCAAGTGTAGAGGGTTCGCCGCCGTGCGTCTCCAGCACGGTCTATTTGGATCCGTTTATGAGGGGCGCGTCAGGTTCGAAATCGCCGATACTGTGATACGGGTTACACTGGCGACATGTTCGGGGGCACGGGATCCACGGCGAGCCTGCTGGTGGCCGAGTCGTGGGAGCGCAGCAGGCATCGGGGCATCGACCCCACGGTGGCCGCGCCGTCGGTCGAGCTGGAGGGTCCGGACCTCTCCCGCCACGTGGCGCAACACCGGATGGCGTCGGTGCTGCCGGTGGTCGAGTCCGTCCTCGTCCCGGGCGTCGTGTCGAGCGGACACATCGTCGCCGTCGCGGACGAGCGCGGGCGGCTGCTGCGGGTGATCGGGGATCGGGGGGTCAGGTCACGAGCCGAGTCGATGGCGTTCGTCCCCGGGGCCGTCTGGACGGACGAGGCGGTCGGGGCCAACGCACCGGGCCTCGCGCTCAGGCACGACACCGAGGTCCGGGTCCGCGGATCCGAGCACTACCTCGAGATGGCCCACGAGTGGAGCTGCGCGGCGGCCCCCGTGCACGACCCCGGTTCGGGTGAGCTGATAGGGCTCATCGACGTGACCGGTCCGAGCAGCGCCGCCTCGGACCAGATGCTCGCGCTGATCCGGGCGACGGTCATGCTCGCCGAGGGGGAGTTGCGCACCGCCGCCGGTCTCGTCGTGCCCCGC
>NZ_JAALDV010000284.1:0-5703 GCF_014145045.1 Dietzia sp. DQ12-76 | reverse complement strand
GGCGGGGTGGCCTCGGCCGCCGTCCTGGCCGCGTTGCGCGCACCGCTGGTCGTGGTGGTCGTCGCCGCCGTCGGGGTGACCGCCGCTCTCCGAGCGCTCGGGGTCCACTGAGAGGGTGTGCTGAAGGGAGTAGCGCACGTCGCGCCCGAACCCGTGGCGGTCGAGCCCGGCGGCCCCGGGTTCAGCACACCGTCAGGCACCTTCGGGTCAGGAGTCGCGCATGACCTGATCGAAGAACGTGTCGAGGCGGGTGAACAGGCCGAGGAACGCCTCGAGGTCATCGGGAGCATCGCCGTAGACAGCGGCAGCCATCTCCCTGTACATGGCGTTGACGCCGTCTGCGACCAGGGCCCCGGCGTCGGTCACCCGAACCTCCCGGGCCCGGGCGTTTCCGGCCGGCTGGTCGACGACGACGAGGCCACGCTCGCGCATCCTGTTCAACGCCTGCGAGACGGCCGACCTGCTCACCCCGGTCCGCTCGGCGAGCTCGCTGGGCGAGATCGCGCGTTCGGCGGCGACGAGGTGACAGACCTCGGCCTCCACCATCGTCAGTCGATCGCCGGTTCCGTAGTCGCAGGCCAGCCGCCGGGAACGCTGAACCTTGTCGAAGACCCGCAGCATCGCGGTGGTGACCGCGGACTCGAGCTCGGCGCGGGCGCGATCGGCACTCATTCTCAATCCGTTCCTGGGGGTGGACCCACCGTACGCGGTCGGCTACGGTGAAGCGACTTCACTATTAAGTGGCTTAATTATTTCGGTGGGGCGTCGAACTCGCCGTAGCCGAATCACCGAGCCACGCCCGGCCCCCGGAGGAACCACCCATGACAGCTGCATATCCCGGCGACGAGTACGCGTCCCCAGGACACCCCCACGGCGCCACGCTCCAGCCCAAGAGCCTGTTCGCCCAGATCTATGAAGTGGCGTCCACCTCGATCTCCACGGTGATCAACGCCGCGCGACGCTTCGCGCGGACTCGCTGGAACTCCCGGGCCCCGGGTGACTCGGTCGCCGCAACGACCACGGCGACCGTCACCGACACCGCATCGCGATCCGAATCCGCGACTGCACCGGGCGACAGGAGTTCGTCGTCACTACTGAAGGCGCTGCTCGGTGTCCTTCGCCCACGCGAGGACGGAAAGGGGCTCTCCTCTCTCCAGAGAGGACTCTTCGGAGTCCTCGCCGCCTTCTTCGCGATCCATCCGGTCTTCTGGTTCCTCGAGACCAAGGTCGGGATCCCCCAGCAGATCACGTCGACATCCATGGTGCTCTGCGTCGTAGGGCTCTTCGCCACAGCGCTGGCGTTGCCCTGGATGCGGCTTCCGGGCCAGGCGGAGCGCACGCGGGCAGAGCGCCTCGGCGCGACGATCATCGTCTGGGTGTTCATCGCCCTGGCGCCACGATTCATCTGGGAACTGCCCTGGCTCTTCTTCTTCGACAAGATCAAGGAAGGGGTCCTCAACCAGTCCCTCTGGACCTACATGTGGGCCCCGGTGCTGATGGGAGGCGATGCCCGCTACCTCAACGGGGACCCGCTGGTCGTCACCATGGAATGGATCGCGGTCTTCGTGGGCGCGTTCGAGCTCTACGCGATCATCCAATTCTTCCGGAACGGCAAGCGCTTCACGGTCAACCAGCTCGGCCTGATCATGTCCGGAATGGTCGTGGAGGTCACGTTGCCGGCGGTGTACTTCGGGGTCGAGATCGCCAACAAGCTCGAGAACATGTCCAGCCCGGTCGAGATGTGGGTGAAGTTCGTCCTGCTCAACCTGCTGTGGTGCACCATGCCGATTCTCACCTTTGTCTGGGGGCTGAGGCGGATCGGCAGCCAGGACCTCGCGGTGAAGTTCTAGCCGGTGGAACTCTCGCTCCGCGCGGGCACGCGTCTCGCCCCGTCGGCGTCCGGTTCGACCGTTGACCGCGAATCGGCCGCCGGCGGGGCATCATGATTCCATGACCAGACCCTCCAACACCTCCGCCATCGCCTCCGCCACCGGCCGACCGTGGGAGGAGTGGGTCGAGATGCTGGAGCGGGCCGGCGCGCGCGAGTTGCCGCACTCGGCGATCGCCAAGGCGACCCTGGAGATGATGCCGGAGTCCGTCGAGCGCGCCGAGTGGTGGGCCCAGGGCACGGCCATCGCCTACGAGCAGCACGCCGGACTGCGGGTTCCGGGGCAGTCGTGCACCGGCGACTTCCAGATGTCCACCTCGCGGACCATCAGCGGGGACATGGACACGGCGCTGCAGGCGTGGGTCGCGCTCGCGGGCGACCGCGAGGAGTTCGGCGGCGTCGGGATCGAGGCCCCCGCGACCACGTCGAGCAGCGAGAAGTGGCGCTACTGGCGGGTCCCGCTGGCCGACGGCACGCGCGTGGCCCTGAACTTCAGCGACAAGAAGAACGGCAAGGCCTCGGTGGGGCTGACGCACACCAAGCTCGACTCGGCCGAGGCGATCAGCTACTGGAAACCCGTGTGGAAGGACCTGCTCGCGCAGCTGTGAGGGGCTGCGCGCACCCCTGTGCCAGCCCCCTGTGCCAGCCGCTGTGCCAGCCGCTCCCCTGGACGTACTCCTGCCGTCACTTATGCGCAGGCGAGAGTTCATCGCGACGGGCGGCTGTGCGAGGAGTGGGCAGGCGCTCGCGCGGATGCCCGGCACGGCGGGGCTGGATGCCTCAGTTCAGCCCGGCGTAGGAGTGCAGGCCCGAGACCACGATGTTGATGAAGAACAGGTTGAACACCAGCACCGCGAATCCGGCGATGTTGATCCAGGCGGCCTTCTTGGGGCCCCAGCCGCTCGTCGCGCGGGCGTGGAGATACCCGGCGTAGAGCACCCAGGAGATGAAGGACGCCGTCTCCTTGGGATCCCAGCCCCAGAACCGGCCCCACGCGCTCTCCGCCCAGACCGCGCCCAGCAGGATGCCCACGCTGAAGATCGGGAAGCCGATCACCGTGGTGCGGTACGCCAGACGGTCCAGGGTCTCGGCGGCGGGGAGCGGCCGGGTCAGGGCCGCTCCCCAGCCCGTCTCCCGGCCCTGCGGCTGCCAGACGCGCAGCAGGTACATGATGGACACCACGCCGGGGACGAGCAGGATCCCCGAGCCCAGCGCGATGATCGACACGTGGATCGGGAGCCAGTACGAGCGCAGTGCGGGCACCACGGGCGCGGCGTCGGAGTACAGGTGTGTCCCGCCGACGAACAGCAGCACCAGCACCGGCACCAGCATGTACGGCCACACCACCTGGAGCGCGGGCTTGCGCAGCCAGATCAGTCCCGCGCCCATCGCCAAGAGCGTGGTGCCCAGGATGAACTCGTACATGTTCCCCCACGGGAACCGGTCGGTGGCCAGCCCGCGCAGCACCAGCGAGGCGGCCTGGAAGACGAACCCGACGATCACGAACAGGTGCGCGATCCGCGCCCAGCGCATGCTGCCCGCCGAGGCGCGGTTCTCGTCACCGGTGTCGGTGAGCGAGGTGGACTCGGTCAGCCCGGCCCCCGTCGGGCCCGCCGCGGTCGACCCCGGCCCGCCGGCGCCCACCAGCTCGCGATCGGAGACCTTCGCCACGCGGAACCCCGCGTAGTAGATCAAGGAGGCGATCAGGGCCAGGACGTAGATACCGAACGCGGTACGGAACGCCAGGTCGCTGTACGTCGAGAGCGTCTCGTCGATGGGCAGGCCCTGGGCGAGTATCAGAGTGTTCACCGGGTGTCGTCCTTCCGCGGAGCGTCGCCGGCGGAGCCGCGACTGGTTGCAGTGTGTCCCGAGTCGGCCTCCTCGGGCAACACGGGTGTGACGGTCGCCGCTGCGACCAGCCGGTCCCGGAGGTCGTCGAACTCCGAGCCCCAGCCCATCCGGTCCGTCCGGGCGAGGCCACCCAGGTCGACACGGGTCACCTCGTCGTCGTCGACGATCACGCGCGCCCAGATCCGGCGGCGCCGCACCATCAGGCTGAGGATCAACCCGCCCATCATGACGACGGCGGCCACGCCGACCCAGATCTGCGTGGGGTCCTCGGAGACCTGGATGTTGATGAACTCCTCGGCGCCGTCGAACCGGACCTCGGTGCCGTCGGGGAGGGTGGTGGACTCGCCGGGGAACAGGTTGACGCGCGCCTGCCGTTCGAGCGCACCCGACTCGATGAGATCGGAGTCCAGCGAGAAGATGGACTGCGGCCGCCCGGTGTCGAGCCCGGCGTCGCCCTGGTAGACGTCGATCGCCACCGCCGGGTCGTCCATGTTGGGAAAGCGCGAGCTCAGCAGGGTTCCGTCGAACGACGCGGTGGGCGCGAACAGGCCCTGCACAGCGATCTGCTGAGTGCGGCGCTCGCGCAGGTCGGGGTACATGCCGGCCGGCGGGTCGAAGCGCATGATGCCCGACGACAAGAAGGTCTGCAGCTCGGTGGGCTGCCAGTGCTGGGTGTCCGTGCGGGTCTCACCGTTGGGGAACGTGACGGTGAAGGTGGGCGCGAAACCGTGGCCCTGCAGGTAGACGCGGGTCGAGCCGATGCGAAGGGGGTGGTTGACCCGCATCTCGAACGGCTCCCACGTCTGCGGATCGGTGGTCGCGACCTCCTCGGTGAACCGCACGTTGGAGGTGAACATCTCGGCCTGGCCGTTGGGCAGGTAGTCGGCGCGGAAGTCCTCGATCTTGATGCAGAACTGCTCGAGATCGGTTCCGTCGACCAGCAGGCCCGCCCGGAACGTGTCGTACGCACTGGGGGTGGTGTTGCAGAAGGCCGGCGACTCGGCGTTGGCGATGATCACGCGCATCCCCTCGGCGTAGACGAACTTGCCCGCCGCGAACATGATGAGCAGGGCCAGCAGACCGAAGTGGAAGACGATGTTGCCCACCTCACGCGTGTAGCCGCGCTCGGAGGAGAGCTCGATGGTGCCGGGGACGCGGCCGTCGCCGTCGTTGCGCCGCACCCGCCACCCCTTGAGCTCGGCCTGCACCCGGTCGGCGGCCTCCTCGGGCGTGGCGGTGGTGCGGTACGCGGCGTGGTGGGGCAGGCGCGACAGGTTGCGGGGCGTGAGCGGCGGGGGCGTGCGCAGCTGCCTGACCAGCTCGAAGCAGCGCGGGGTGAGGCACCCGATGAGCGAGATGAACAGCAGGACGTAGATGGCGGTGAACCACCAGCTGGAGAACACGTCGAACAGCTGCAGTCGGTCGTAGAACTCGCCCAACCACCCGGCCTCGGCGATGTAGTCGTTGACGTTGCCCTCGTTGAGACTGCGCTGGGGCAGGAGCGCTCCCGGGATCGCCGCCACGGCGAGCAGGAACAGCAGGATCAACGCCGTGCGCATGGCGGTGAGGGTGCGCCACGAGTTGCGCAGGAAAGCGGTCACGCCTGCCAGCGGGGAGCGGGCGGCGGCGGTTCTGGGCTCTGACATGGGGTCCATCTGCGGTTCGCGGCGCGCCGACCTGTCGCGGCGCCGATTTCCCCCCAGGCTAGTCGGGGCCTCCTGAGCGGTTTCTGTGAGGGCTCGGCCCGCTCGAAGCCCCCTACCCTGGCGAGAACGTGTTCTACTCTCGGGGCCATGGACCTCCAGGGAAGATCAATTCTCGTCACCGGCGGTGGCAGCGGAATCGGCGCGGGCGTGACCGGGGAACTGGCCCGTCGCGGCGCACTCGTCACCATCATCGGCCGCGACGCCGGACGACTGGCCGAGACCGCGCGGCGCATCGGCGAGGCCACCGGGCGTCCGGAC
>NZ_JAALDV010000283.1:0-1167 GCF_014145045.1 Dietzia sp. DQ12-76 | reverse complement strand
CCTGCGCGGCCTCGTCGCCCGGCCGGTCCCCCGTGTCGACCCCTACGCGACCGGGGTCCCCGGCATATGGCACGCCTCCGGATCGACGCCCCCCGGGCCCGGTGTCCACGGGCTCGCGGGCCAGTACGTCGCCGAGCGGATCCTCCGCGGCTGACGGGTCGGCTCGACCGCCCGACCCGTCGCCTACCGGGCGGTCGGGCCGCCTACTGGTAGGACACGAACCATGGCCGGGGCTCGACCGCCATCGTCTGCTCCGGTGTGAAGGTCGGCGTGTCCTCGTCGTAGAAGTTCTTCCACGCCATCCAGATGTCGGGGGACAGCCCCTGTTGCAGCACCTCCCACGTCTCGAATTTCATCTCCGGCGTGCCGTGTCCGTCGGCGTGGAGGGAGATCGCCACCTCGGGCCGCGAGGTGTCGATGTCCTCGCGGTCGGTGATCATCGCCAGGCTGAACTGGTGCAGGATGAGCAGCTTCTGTGGCCCGCCGGAGTCGCGGGTGAGATCGGCGAGCCAGTGGGTGACCCGGTTGATCTCCTCGGCGCTCGCGCTGCCGATCTGTGCCCCCGGGCGCTGTCCGGGCTCGAGCTTCCACTCGGGGTCCAGGGCCAGTCCCACGTTGGGCCGCCGAAGCAGATCCTCGAACAATCGGGCCTGGTCGAGCAGGTCCGCCATCCCGGGTTGCAGGTCGATCACGGCGTAGCCACCGGCCTCGGTGATCGCGTCGACGAGCGGCTCGAACTCCTCCGGAGGCCACTCGTTGGTGTAGTTGCCGTCGGGCCCGGGCTCGGTCGCCGCGACCGTGGCGATGATCTCGAACGCGGGGACGACCGGCTCGGGTGAGTACGGCTGGTACTCCTCGACCAAGCGGCGCACCCGTTCCGCGCTCTCCTCGGGTCCCTGCTCGCCGAGAACGCCCAGGGCCGGGGTGATGGGCGAGCCGTACGCCGCCACGAACCGTCGGCCGGGGAAGAGCAGTTGCCCCCCGCCGGGGAGCTCGGGAACGGTCCGGGCCTCCTCGATCCGCTGAGCCAACTCCTCCTCGGTGCCCCACCCGGGCCCGAGGGCGATCACGGTGTCGGCGTCGGTCACCGCCTCGACCGAACCCCCGTCGACGCGCGGGTCCGGTGCCCGGAGGTGGGAGACCGCCGCCCCGCCCGCGACGGCGGTC
>NZ_JAALDV010000282.1:0-9089 GCF_014145045.1 Dietzia sp. DQ12-76 | reverse complement strand
CCGCGCGGGTGGCCGGAGGCGACGGCCACCCGGGTGGAGGTCGCGGCCCGCGAGTCCTGCGTGATGGACGAGCAGGGCGCGCAGACGGAGGCGTCCCGGCTGCTGTGGTCGGCCGTCGCCAAGCTCGTCGGCGCCGCGGTCTCCCTGGTGATCCCGCTGGGGATCGTGCTCGCGCTGGTGGCGGGGTGAGGATCGTGCCCCGTGATCGCGCTGTCCAGCAGGTGGCACCGTGGTGAGGCTCATCGTTCCCGTGGTCATCGGCCTGCTGTTCCTGGCGGTGATCGCGGGCTGGTTCTGGTACACCACCTGGTTGGTGCGCTCGGCGATCGACGAACTCGCCCACCGCCGCCGGCTGCTGGCCGGAGTGGATCCGCTTCAGGTGACGGCCACGAAGGCAGCCGCGTCTGTCGAGGCGGCCCACGACGCGGCGCACAGGGCGCTCTCACTGACGGTCGAGTCCTGGTACGACCTGCGCGAGAGCCGGGCGGTGGGGACCGCACTGGTCGAGAGGTTTCCGAAGATCGAGGAGCGGGCGGCGCGGGACCCGGAGTTCCTGGATGTCCTCGAAGACGCCGACGCGCTGCTCAACGATGCCCGCCCGGGAGCGGACGAGATCGACGAGCTACTCGGGCGGACAGCACGCATGGACGAGCTGACCCTGCGGCTGAGGACCCTGGTTCATCAGTACGACTCCGCCGGGAGGCGCGGGTTCGGGCGCTTCTTCCCGCAAGGTCGGCAGTAGTCCCCATCGAATCCGCCGGCCGTCTCCTGCGTTTCGGTCGTGCTCAGCGCGGAGATTAGCCCCGGTCAGCGCGATAACCACGACCAAAACCTCGGTGAGCGTGACCGGCACGAGGACCCGGGCATGCATCGGGCGAGTAGGCCGGGCGAGTAGCTCGGGCGCTTAGGTCGGGCATGTAACGCAACACGGCGAAGAATGCACGTGACCGCAGCGGCGCTCGAGCTGCCTCTAGAGATCCCCGGGCAGCTTGTCTCGGCGGATGTCCCGCCACGAGGACTGCCGCAGCACCCCCTCCTCGGTGAAGCCCTGGTGGCGGACCTCCACCACGAGCTTGGGCAGCACCCAGATGGCGTCGCGGCGGGCGTCGGACGGCAGGTCCTCGAGGAACGGGCTGGTCTTGCGGCGCAGCGGTTCGAGCTCCTCGAGCAGTGCCTTGCCCTGCCGGTCGGAGAAGCCGGTGCCCACGCGGCCGATGTAGGTCAGCCCCGTGTGCGCGGGCAGGCCGAGCAGCAGTGAGCCGAGCGAGCCGGAGCGCCCGCCCTTGCCCGGCCGCCAGCCGCCCACCACGGCCTCGGTGGTGGTGAGCAGCTTCTCCTTGAGCCAGGTCTTGGCCCGCTTTCCCGACTGGTAGTGCGAGTCCCGGCGTTTGGCCACGATGCCCTCCCAGCCGAATTCCTCGGCCTCGTCCAGTGCGCGGTCGCCGGGTCCGTCGAGCACGCCCGGCACGTGGACCCGCTCGACCTCCTCGAGTGCCGGCGTCAACAGGTCTAACACCTCGCGACGCCGCTCCCACCGTTCTCGGCGGAGGTCCACGCCGTCGAGTCCCAGGACGTCAAAGACGAACAAGTGCACCGGGCCGATCGACGAGTCGTCTCCTTCCGCGGCGGCCTGTTTGGCCAGTGCGGAGAACTCGGGCACGCCGTCCGGGCCGGGCACGACCAGCTCGCCGTCGAGCACCGCGGGCTTCCCGATCGCCTGCGCCAGCCCGGGGAAGCCGTCGGCCAGCCAGTCCATCGAGTTGCCGTTGCGGCTCATCACCCTGCTCTGTCGGCCATCGGTCGCCACGGTCACCCGGTAGCCGTCCCACTTGCCCTCGAAGGCCCACGTGTCCTCGGGCAAGGATGTCACCGACCCCGAGGTGGGGATCATCGGCAGAGGGGGAGAGTCGGGGCGATCGGCCATGTCCGAGTCGCGGTTCTGCCCAGCTTCCGAACGGCGGGTAGTCGAGTCGCCCGACTCGCGGGACCGCGACGTGTCTGACCCCCCGGAGCGGTCGTTATCCGAGGGGTACGACGACTTGGGGTTGTCGCGTCCGCCGTAGAACGAGTCCGGCGACTGGTCCTTCATATACTGCACGATCCACTGGTTCTTCTCGGCGTTCGTGCGTATCAACACGTACCGGCCGGAGACCTTCTCACCGTGCAGCCACACGATGATCTCGTCGGGCTTCCACTTCTCGCACTCGTAGGTTCCGCGGTCCCAGATAGTCATGTGGCCGGCGCCGTACTCGCCCTTGGGGATGGTGCCCTCGAACGTCTCGTAGCCGAGCGGGTGGTCCTCGGTGTTGACGGCCAGCCGCCGGTCCTTCGGTTCGGTAGGCAGGTTCTTGGGCACCGCCCACGACGCCAGCACGCCGTGATGTTCGAGCCGCAGGTCGTAGTGCAGGCGGCGGGCGTGGTGCTCCTGGATTACGAAGATCGGGCCGTCGTCGTCGGAGCGGTCGGTCTCGACCTCGCCGTCGAACGGCTCCGGGGTCTTGCGGCGGTCGCGCTTGCGGCGGTACTCCTCGAGGCTGGTCACCACGGCGTCGGCGTCGGTGGGGCCGGTGTCGCAGCCTTCCTCGGCTGCGGCGCGGGTGGAGTCGTCGCTGCCGGAGTCGTCGCTGCCGGAGTCGGAGTCGCCGGAATCGGCGCCGGAAGAATCGGAACTGCCGCGCTCGGGGTCCCCGTCATCCGATGAGGACGACGAGGACTTCTTGCGGCTCGCGGACTTCTTCTCTCGCGATGCCGAGGACTTCTTAGAGGCGGACTTCTTGGTGGCATTCTTCTTCGACCCGCCGCCCTTCTTCGCGGGTCCCTCCAAGCCGTCGAGCAGGTCGCCTTCGGACTCCAGTCGCGTGAGCATCTCGTCCCAGTGCAGGTGCGTGAGCCCGCCGTCACCGAGTTCCTCCCACGAGCGCGGGGCAGCAACCCACGGCTCGGCGCGCCCGCGCAGGGAGTAGGGCGCGACGGTCGTCTTGGCGCCACTGTTCTGGCTCCAGTCCACGAACACCTTGCCGTCGCGGATAGAGCGCTTCATGGTGGCGGTGACCAGGTCCGGGGTCTGCTTGGCCAGCGACTGGGCGATCTGCTTGGCCACCGCGGAGGCGCCCTTGGCGGTGACGGCCTTGTCCAGGCGGGCGTAGAGGTGGATGCCCTTGGATCCGCTGGTCACGGCGTAGGAGTCCAGGCCCGCCTCGGTGAGGAGATCCCGGACGCGCAGGGCGACCTTCGCCGTCGTGTCCAGGTCGACGTCCTGGCCGGGGTCCAGGTCGATGACGATCCGCCTGGTCCGCCCCGGCTCGCCGTCGGTCAGGGTCCACTGCGGCACGTGGAGCTCGAGCGCGGCCTGCTGGGCGAACCACGCCAGCGTGGCGGGGGAGTCGAGCACCGGGTAGGTGACCGTGCGCGAGGAGTGCTCGATCGCCACCCGCGAGACCCAGTCGGGCGTGTGGGAGGGCAGGTTCTTCTCGAAGAAGGACTTGTCCTCGGTGCCGTCGGGCCAGCGCTTGCGCGTCACGGGACGCTGACCGGCGTATGTCATGAGGAGCGGCGCCACCGCGAGGTAGTACTCCAGCACATCGGCCTTGGTGGTGCCGGTGGCCTCGTAGAGCACCTTGTCGGGGTGGGTGAAACGGATCGTCCGCCCGTCGACCTCGACCGACTCCTTGCCGCCCTTGCTCGCCATGGGTCCACTCTGGCACTCGAGTCGGACAATGGCGACCGGCCTCTGCGCAATGAGCATGGGCAGGGCGGGCGGGGAAGCCAGCGTCTCGGAATTAGAATCAGAGCGCGGATAACCTCATGAAGAACGGGCACATGGTGTGAAATGTTGATGGTCCTCAATCTCGAAGAAGGAGACCGCGTGGCCATCAGTCGTGCACACGGCGTCAAGCGCGTGACAATTCGCGAACTGCTCTCGGAGGAACTGCGCATTCCGGCCTACCAGCGGCCCTACAGGTGGAAGCCGGAGACGGCCACGCAATTGCTAGACGATATTCGGTTAGAATTCCGCGAGACCCTAAGCGGCGCAACCGGCGTCGACGAACCGGGCCAAGCTTCCTACGTACTCGGAGCGATCATTCTCCACCGCGACAAGAAAGCTGAATTCCCCGACGTGGTGGACGGCCAGCAGAGGCTCCTCACGCTGACGATGCTGCTCGAACTACTCGATGCGCAGGACCCACCTGCGGTCGGCCGGAAGAACTGGGATCACGCCGACCCGGCCGCGCCCATAACCAAGGTCTGGAGAGAACTCGCCAGCCGCGTCGGCGCGATCGACAGCGACCGAGGCGCCCTCGCCGCCTTCATCCGCGACAACTGTGTGGTGATGCGGATCGAAACAGACGACGCTGATGAGGCGTTTCGGGTCTTCGATTCCCAGAACTACCGCGGCAAGTCGCTACTACCGCACGACCTGCTCAAGGCGTATCACCTGCGGGAGACCCGCGGAGAGTCCGCGCTCATGAAGGTGGCATTGGTGGAGGCGTGGGAGGCCGTCCCGGACGCGGACCTGGACCGCCTCTTCTCGTCCTATCTGTGGCGGATCCGGAGATGGTCACGGGGATTGACGGCGCCGGCGTTCAGCGCAGATCACGTCGATGAGTTCAAGGGAGTAACGGCGAAGGCCGCGGTTTCGCCGATGGCCCGCTACCACCGTGCGGCTCAATCCGTTGTCCCCGTGTTGACGGCGTGGTCCCCGGAGTCCGCCGCGTCAGAAAGGGACGGGTTTCGTACCCGTTTCCAGCTGGAGGCACCCGTGCAGCCGGGCCGCCCGTTCTTCGAGATGGTCGAGTTCATGCTGGACGAAGTCAAGAGACTACGCCGCGAAGGATTCGATGATCCGGATTGGGAGAACTTCGTCTCGTCTACGGCGGAGTACGACGAACAGCCATCTAAGGCGAAGTTCCGTTACGTGTCCGAGTTGTATCTGGCAGCGCTGCTCTACTACACAAACAAGTTCGGAATCGCCGACCTCGGCGAAGCGAAAAGCCGACTATTCCGCTGGGCCTACAGTCTCCGGGCCAATCTGATACGAGTGCAGCTGATATCGGTCGATAACCACGCACGCAGCACCGAGGAGAACGCGTCCGCTTTCGGGCTCCTGCGCAACGCGGAACGGCCGGAGGATCTACGTCGCCTCCTGGTGGGAGAAGTGGGTCGAGAAGATCGGCCCACTCACATGAGAGAACTCCGCACCCTGCTCGAACGTCTGGGGGCCTGATGACGAGCCAACTGACGCCTGAACTCCTGACTGTCAAGGAGCTCTTCGGCCAGCGCGGGGTGCAATACGAGATTCCCGTCTACCAGCGCAACTACGCGTGGGGCAAGGAACAGATCGACCAACTCCTCGACGACATCTGGAAGGCGTCGACGAGTATCGCCGGAGACTACTTCCTCGGAAATCTCATTGTTGCCCCGAAGTCCCAGCAGAACGGTGACGATGTCACCACCTACGAGGTCGTGGATGGCCAGCAGCGACTTACGACGTTGTTCATGCTTCTGCACCGTCTCCAACGGGAATCGCTGGGGGCAGAGGGGCTCAACAGTCGCGACCTCGAGGCCATCTCCCAGTTGACCTACTCGTCGCGAAGAGTTGCCTCCCAGGCGCTGCAGAACCTCTCCGATTCCGAGGAGGACGAGGGATCGGGGATTCTCACCGGGTACAAGCAACTCAAGGAAGGGCTCGCGCGGTTGGCGAACGGAGGCGCGAATCTGGGGCAGTTTGCGCGCTTCCTCCTCGAGAAGGTCTGCGTGGTGCGAGCAGCGCTTCCCGAGGCCACCGACCTGAACAGGTACTTCGAGGTGATGAATACCCGCGGCCAGCAGCTCGAGCAGGTGGACATCGTCAAAGCCAGGCTCATGAGTTACCTCGGGGTTGACAATTCGGCGGATTCGGAACGCACAGAGCGTCAACGAGCCACTCTGGCCTGGGTCTGGGATGCCTGCGCGGACATGGGCCGGTATATCCAGATGGCGCTGACTCCGGGCGACACCAATCTCCGTGCGGCGGTCTTCGGAGTGGACTGGGACCGACTCAATACTACGGGGTTTGACGATCTTGTGGACGTCCGGGGCAAGGTGCGGTCCCAGAATATGACCGGTGTGAGACCGCTGACTCTGTCTGAAGCGATTGATCGCTATGCGCGTATCAAGGACGAGTCGTACACGGATTTGCAGGAAACTCAGCGGTTTCAATCTCCGATCCGCTTTCCCACCCTCCTCCTGCACGCGCTAAAGGTGATGCACACACGAGAGGGTGGCGACGACGAGGACGATGGCCGCCTTGACGATTCCAGACTGGTTCGACTCTTCGACGAAGAATTCGGAGATGCCGTGCGGCCGGCCGAACTCGTGAAGAGATTCATTGAGACCTTGCTGCGCTGCAAGTTCGTACTGGACAACGCAATTCTCAAACGTGAGTTCGTGGGAACTCACGTGGAGGACGGTGCGTGGTCACTCAAGCGACTCGGCAAGAACACGACGAGCGACTCCGGCAATGCGAAGGCCAGCCCGAAGTACCCCCGCGCGTTCTCGCCGACGGGGGAGGAGTCTGATGATCAGGTCGAGGTAGGGGCGGGCGATCCGACCCGGGACGTCCTCCTCCTCCAGTCAGTGCTGCGCATTACCTACACATCCCCTAGAAACATGCATTGGATTACTCGGGTGCTGCGCCGCGTCGATCCATCGATGCCCCGGCATCACCAAGGCCAGATGCTCGCCGACGAGCTCCGAAATTACATCCGCGGCAAGGTGCGGGATTCGATGCCAACCGATTCCGGCCCGTTCGGATTCGCCATCGAGCGCATCGTCTACACATATCTGGACTATCTGCTGGTCCAAGGCTATGGACCCGAGGGAGCGCGGGACACGAGTTACGAGTTTCAGTTTCGCAACTCGGTGGAGCATTTCTTCCCGCAGCATGCGAACCGCGACAACGTGGGCTGGGACGCGCTCGCCGGCGACGACGACCGGCTTCACTATTTCGGCAACCTGGCTCTTGTCAGCGTGAGCGCTAATTCAAAGTTCAGCAACGAACTGCCGGCGAGTAAAGTTCTCAAGGAGGGGACCATCAAGCAGAGTCCAAAGCTCGTGTTGATGGCGGCTGAGGTCAAGAACAACGACGGGTTGTGGGACGGGCATTCCATCGAGAAGCACCATCGGGAGATGGTGGCGATCCTCTCCGAGGATCTCGCACAGCAGAGCGGCGGTGACGTCGACCGCTCGAAGATCTGAACGACGACGAGGGGCCGTGCTCCCGACGGCTGGTCCCGCGCGGACGTTGTCTCCTCGCCTGACGATCTGATCAGCGCCGAGCGAGCGGACAAGCTCTTCATCAGTCTCGGATGCGTCGGCCACAACTGTGAGGCCGGCGTGCGTGACCAGCTGCACGACGTATTCACCGGTCGATACGGCAGCCCCGGTGACCGTGAGAGTCTGTCCGGGCTTCAGATCGGGGAGATCAAGGGCACGCCGGGCGATGAGGCCGTTCATCGGAAGCGTCGACGCGGCGACGTCGTCGGTATTGCGGGGTGAGGCGGCGATCGACCGGGCAGGCAATCCGATGATCTCCAACCGCCTCGTACTGATCACGTGAGTAGTGCACCTCGGCCGAACTCCAGGCCGCCCCGCCCTAGCGGTTTCGGCGCGCCAGCAATCGCTACCCCCACGGCAGTCTTGCAGTCCGCCGCCGGCAGCCACAGCCGGGCATCTAACCCCCCCGCCGGAACTGGTGCGCTGCGCGCAGGGCCGCGTCGACATCCAGCCCGCGCCCACCCAGGAGAGCCTGTGCCGTGTCAGCGCTGAGGTCGGGGCATTCGGCGAGCACTCGGTCGAGGAGGGCCGGGGCGGGTGCCGCGCCGGCGGGGTGGCCGCCGGTGGACATCGTGAGTTGCCCGGTGATCTGCGGGAGCACGGCCCGGTCGCTGAGGGCAGGCAGGTTCAGGGCGGTGAAGCCGTCGTCGTTGTCGTACTCGGCGCGTGTCCACGTGCCGCCGTCGTACCCGTAGATGAACCCGATCCACATGCCCTCGGAGTCGATGCGCTCGAGGTGGTCGCCGATCGCCTCGGCCCACCACGCGGGGCACCCGGCCAGGAGGTCGGTCTCGGGCTCCCCGAAGTACTCGGCGGCGGCGCGGAAGTATGTGGTGGAGTACTCGTGGTCGTGACCCAGGAGCACCGCCCGCCCCTCGCCGGCGAAGCGGATGTCGGCCCAGTTGCCGCCGCCGTCGTCGTAATGCCACGTCGACTCGTTCGCGTAGGCCGATTCCGCCCAGCGCGGCCCGTACGCGGCGAGCACCGCGGCCAGTGCGGACCACCTGGGGGACATCGCGTCGGGATGGGGAAGGTCGACTTCTCTCACGCCACGATTCTGTACGACGGGGGGCGATCCCGGAGCGGCCTGTCACATTTCGCCCGGTGACCTCCGAAGTCGCGGTCGGGGCCTGCCGCAACAATGCGCGCGGCGGTGTGATATGCGGCACACCGCTGCTACCGTCGGTAGGGCAGGCGCCCACCGCGCCACGTCACCCGCACCCACCCGAAAGGACGCCTACTCATGGGTTCAGACGCCATCGGCTCGCTCGGCTCACTCGCTCTCGGCTCGCTCGCCGCCCCCATCCTGGGATCGCTCGGCCTGGGCTCGCTGCTCCAGGGGGCCAGCAGTGGCAACGGCAGCGGCACCGACTCGCTGACCGGGATGCTGCCCACCGATCTCCTCGGCGGCATCTCCTGACCGGGAGGCCTCTCCCGGCCACCCGGCACGCACGGCCGCGCGCCGCCTGACGCGCCCGCAACAAGACGCGCCCGCAACAAGTCGCGCACGCCACCTGAGGCACCACACGGACCCCGGACCGCACCCGCGGCCCGGGGTCCGCGCATGTCCGGGCCCGGGCCCGTCTACGCGGGCAGCGAGCGGTGACTCGCCTCGGCCACGCAGCGGATCGCGTCGAGGCTGTCGAGATCGCGGAGAAGCGCCTCCCGCCCGAGAGCGGTCCGGTTGGGCACTCCGAGCTTCATCAGCGCGGCCTCCACGTGGGTCCGGGTGGTCCGCACGGAGATCCCCAGGGCAGTGGCGATCTCGTCGTTGA
>NZ_JAALDV010000281.1:0-9997 GCF_014145045.1 Dietzia sp. DQ12-76 | reverse complement strand
ACGCCTGCGTGGCCTTCGCCGGCGGGCAGATTCATTCGGGCCCATTGCGCACCGAGGTCACCGCCCTGGTGGTGCGCCTGCCCGATGGTCGGGTGATCCGGTTGGGCAACCCCGTGGTCTCGCCGGTCCGCGCGGTGGTCGGCGACGACGTCTGGGCGCTCGAGGGGCGCGGGTACGGCTGGCGGATCCGGGTGACCGGTCGGGCGCCGCTCGGTCGGGCCCACGTGCTGCCCGTGCCGTTGCCCTCGGAGAAGCGGAACTCGGCCGGCGCGATCGAGCACCTGTCGGGTGAGCTAGAGGTGGAGGTGAGCCGCTTCGGTCGCCATGTGTGGACCGACTACAGTCCGCAGGCCGCGCTGGAGCACGGGGGGCTGGACCGCGCGGAGGCCGAGCTGCGGCGCCGAGGGGTTCCGGTGGGGGAGACGGGCGCCGCGCCGGAGTGACCGAGCGCCTGAGTGACCGAGCGCCTGAGTGACCGTCAGATCTTGCGCAGACGCAGACGCTGAATGGAGTGGTCGGAGTTCTTCCGCAGTACCAGTGTGGCCCGGGGGCGGGTGGGCAGGATGTTCTCCACCAGGTTGGGTCGGTTGATCGAGTTCCAGATCTCACGCGCCGCCAACCGGGCCGCCTGGTCGGACAGGTCGGCGTAGTGCGCGAAGTGTGAGTTGGGGTTGGAGAACGACGTGCGGCGCAGTTCCAGGAACCGCTCGACGTACCACGTCTCGATGTCCTCGATCCGCGCGTCCACGTAGAGCGAGAAGTCGAACAGGTCCGAGACCATCAGCCGGGGGCCCGTCTGCAGGACGTTCAGTCCCTCGACGATGAGGATGTCCGGGCGCTCGACCTCGATGAACTCGTGGGGGACGATGTCGTACTTGGTGTGCGAGTACACCGGCGCGCGCACGACCGGGGCGCCGGACTTGACCTCCGTGACGAACCGCAGCAGTGCGCGACGGTCATAGGATTCAGGGTAGCCCTTGCGGTGCATCAATCCGCGCCGCTGGAGCTCACGGTTGGGGTACAGGAAGCCGTCGGTCGTGATGAGGTCGACCCGGGGGTGGGAGTCCCAGCGGGTCAGCAGAGCGCGCAGCACACGCGCCGAGGTGGACTTGCCCACGGCCACCGACCCGGCAACCCCGATCACGAACGGCATGGGAGCGTCCACGGTCTCGCCGAGGAACAGGTTGGTGGACTGGAAGAGGCGCTGCCGGGCCGACACCTGGAGGTGGATGAGCCGGCTGAGCGGCAGGTAGATCTCCGCGATCTCGTCCAGGTCCAGGTGTTCACCCAGACCACGCAATCCCTCGAGGTCCTGCTCGGTGAGCACCATCGGCATGGCTCGCCGCAGTCGGCGCCAGCTCCGGCGGTCGAACTCCACGTACGGCGTGTAGTCGCCGGCATGTCTGCTCACGATTGCTGATTGTGTCAGGTGCCCACGGGGAAGAGGCCTCCAGGTGCCCTGCCACTAGACTGACGACGACGACGAGACGAGCCGTGGCCGCACACGATTCGTACGAAGTGAGAAGCCCACGCGCGAGGAGCAACGATGACCGACCCGAACACCGACGTGTTCACCGCCTCCCTGTCCGATCTCGATCCGGAGGTCGCCGAGGCGATGGCCGGCGAGCTGGCCCGTCAGCGGGACACGCTCGAGATGATCGCGTCGGAGAACTTCGTCCCGCGCTCGGTGCTGCAGGCACAGGGGTCCGTGCTCACCAACAAGTACGCCGAGGGCTACCCGGGTCGTCGATACTACGGCGGGTGTGAGCACGTCGACGTGGTGGAGAACCTGGCCCGCGATCGCGCCAAGGAGGTGTTCGGCGCCACGTACGCCAACGTCCAGCCGCACGCCGGCGCCCAGGCCAACGCCGCGGTGCTCATGGCGCTCGCGACGCCGGGCTCCAAGATCATGGGCCTGTCCCTGGCACACGGTGGTCACCTCACCCACGGCATGAAGCTCAACTTCTCCGGTCAGCTGTACGAGGTCGCCGCCTACGAGGTGGACCCGGAGACCATGCAGATCAACATGGACACCGTCCGCGAGATGGCGTTGGAGGAGCGGCCCGATGTGATCATCGCAGGGTGGTCGGCGTACCCGCGCACGCTTGATTTCGCGAGGTTCCGCGAGATCGCCGATGAGGTCGGCGCCAAGCTCTGGGTGGACATGGCCCACTTCGCGGGACTGGTGGCCGCGGGTCTGCACCCGAGCCCCGTGCCCCATGCCGACGTCGTGTCCACCACGGTCCACAAGACCCTGGGCGGGCCGCGTTCCGGCATGATCCTCACCAACGACCTCGACCTGTTCAAGAAGCTCAACTCGTCGGTGTTCCCGGGTCAGCAGGGCGGCCCGCTCATGCACGCGATCGCCGCCAAGGCCACCGCCATGAAGATCGCCGGCACCGAGCAGTTCCGCGAGCGGCAGCAACGCACGATCGAGGGCGCCAGGATCCTCGCCGAGCGCCTGACAGAGCAGGACTGCCGGGACGCCGGGGTGTCGGTGCTCACCGGGGGGACCGACGTCCACCTCGTGCTGGTGGATCTCCGCGAGTCGGAGCTCGACGGCCAGCAGGCCGAGGACCTCCTCCACGAGGTCGGGATCACCGTCAACCGCAACGCCGTGCCGTTCGACCCCCGTCCGCCGATGGTGACCTCCGGCCTGCGGATCGGTACGCCCGCGCTGGCCACCCGAGGTTTCGGGGCCGAGGACTTCCGCGAGGTCGCGGACATCATCGGCACCGCCCTCGCGGCGGGCGCGTCGGCCGACATCGCCGCCCTGCGTGAGCGGGTGTCCGCGCTGGCCGCGGCGAAGCCGCTGTACGAGGGCCTGGAGGACTGGACGATCCTGGGCTGAGGCTCCGGGCCGCGTAGCGCAGCAGACCCCCGCAGTGCCCGGCTGCGGGGGTCTGTCGTCTCAGGGAACGGTGGCCTGGCCCGCGGCGTGGCCCGCCGGCGGGGTCCATGGTGGCGGGGGTCCGCGCGAGGTCAGTCGGTGAAGCGGACCCTCGGGGTCCGGCAGATGAGCAGGCGCCGAACCTTGTCCTGCCCGGTGAGTTGCGCGGTGGCGTTGAAGCTGGCCTCGAACTCCCCGTCACGCCGGGTCTCCCCGAGACACAGCTCGGTGTCCCCGACCCGCGTGCCGCTGAGGATGTGGTGGGTCAGGACGCTCTTCTCGCGCTGTTCGAGGTAGACCACCAGACCGGCTCTGTCCCCCTCGAACTCTGCGGCGGACTCGCCCGTGGAGAACAGGATGGACAGCCGGAAGTCCTCGGTGATGTGGTTGAGGACCCGGTCCGGATCGTCGGAGTCCATGATCTCGAACCAGGCGTGCAGCAGGGGGGTGTCGGTGGACATGGTGGTTCTCCGTTCGGGGGGTCGGTGTGGGCGGGGTCGGATCAGGAGCGGTCGAGGGTGGGGGAGACGAGCCCGAGCTCCGGGTCGAAGGCCACCTGGTACCCGGAGATGAGCCCGTCCTCGTCGATTCGGGCGGATGCGAGGAAATGGCCGGTGATCGTGACGCCGTCCTCGACCACGGCGCCGTAGACGAACTCGAGCTCACCGGTGCGGGTGGCGTGGGTGGGGACGTGACGCCGGTCGATGGGACCGCGCCCCTCGAGGTACCGGCGGACGCCGTCGCGGTCCGTGCCGCGCACGGCAGTGCCCGGGAGGAGGATGGCGAAGGAGACGTCCGGCGACAGGAGGGCGAGACCGGACTCAAGGTCTCCCGAGTCCACGTGGGCGTAGTAGGTGACGAGGGTGGAATCGGGCAGGGCGGAATCGGGCGAGGTCATGAATCGAACTTAGTTTAGGATCGGGCCCGACCTCAAGAGCTTGCGTGATGCGCCTCACTATGTTGTCATGGGTTGAAGTGAACTCAACTCAATTACACGACGCGGGGCACCCCACCTCCACGGCGTAGGAGAGGACTTCCCGTGACACAAGTGACACGAACGGCGCGACCCGAGGCCGACCCGTCGATCATCCTTCCGACCCCGGAGCGTGACGAGTTGCGCGCGGTGGTGGCCCGGTTCGTGGCCCGGCACGGCACCCACGAGGCGGTCCGCGAGTCGATCGACTCCGACTCGGGCTACTCGGAATCCCGGTGGCGCAGACTCAACGATGAACTGCAGGTCGCCGCCCTCGCCGTGCCCGAGGAACTCGGTGGGCACGGTTTCGGTTTCGCGGACCTGGGCGTGGTCCTCGAGGAGACCGGAGCCGCGCTGCTCCCGGAGCCGCTCCTGGTCAGTGCCGTAATTGCCGGGCAGGCGCTGGTCCGAGCGGATGACCCGGCATCGCTGGACGATCTCCTCGGAGCGGTCATGGAGGGACGCCGCACGATCGGGGTGTCGCTCGACGGCGAGGTCACCCTCTCGGCGGGTGCCGGGGCGACGGGCGAGGCGGGTTCCGTCGTCAACGGGCTCGTCCCGGGCGTGCTCTGGGGGGAGGCGGTCGACTCGCTCGTGGTCGTGGCGTCCTCCGGAGCGGAGAAGGCGCTCGTGGTGGTGGACCTCACCGGAGCAGAACGTCGCCCGCGAGAGGTCGTCGACCTGACCAGGCGCCGCGCCGACGTGCAGTTGGTGGACGCGCCCACGAGGATCCTCGTCGGTGCCGCACGGTTCCTGGACGTGGTCCGTGAGTTGACGCTCATCACCGGTGCGGCGCTCGCCGCCGAACACGCGGGGATCGCCGCCCGGCTGTTGGATGACACGGTCGCCTACGTCCAACAGCGTCATCAGTTCGGACGTGCGATCGGGTCTTTCCAGGCCATCAAGCATCGCCTGGCCGATATGCTGGTCGACCGCGAGCGGGCCCGGTCCGCCGCGATGTACGCCCTCGCGGTTCTCGACGAGGACGACGCCCGCGACGCCGAGCTGGCCGTGGCGGTCGCATCGGCGGTGTGTGCGGATGCCGCCACGAGGAGCGCCTACGAGGCGATCCAATTGCACGGTGGGATCGGCTTCACGTGGGAGCACTCCGCCCACTTCTACCTTCGTCGCGCTCTCGGGGACGAGGGTGCCTTCGGGGGCGGCCGGAAAGCCCGCCGGTCGATCGCGGATCTCGTCGGGGTGTAGGGGTGACCATGACTGATCCCGCGGCCGTGACCCCGCCCGAGCCCCTCGGTGCGCACGATCTGATCACCACCACCCGCGCGGTGCGCCGGCGACTCGATCTGGGGCGCGAGGTGGACCCGCGAACGCTGGAGGAGTGCGTGGCCGACGCCCTCCAGGCGCCCCAGGGCTCCAATCTCATGCGCACCGAGTTCGTGATCGTCCGCGATCCCGCGCGCATCGACCGCCTCGGCCGGATCTACCGGGAGGAGTTCGACGGGTTCTATCGCGCGAGCGACGTGGGGCTGTTCCACCGTGTCGACGCCGACCCCACGCACGCGGCCCAGAGCAGACGCACCAGGGACTCGGCCGAGCACCTCGCGGCGGTGATGTCCCGGGTGCCGGTGATCGTCATCCCGTGTCTGACGCCCCGGCTGGCCGAGGGTGATGTGCTGGCGGCCAAACACAGGCTCGCGACGGTGTATCCGACCGTGTGGAACTTCATGCTCGCCGCGCGGCTTCGCGGACTGGGCACCTGTTGGACGGGGATGACCCTCGGCCGCGAGGACGAGGTCGCCGAGATCGTGGGGATCGATCCCGCCGAGGTGGAACAGGTCTGCATGATCCCGGTCGCCCACTACACCGGTACCACCTTCCGCCCCGCCTGGCGGCCACCGGCGGAGGAGTTCATCCACTGGGACCAGTGGTGAGCGACGGGGCGGGCGCCCACCGATCGACGGCGCGCCCGCTCCGGCACGAGCGCGCGTTCCGGGCCCTCGAGGCCGTCCAACTCACCAACGCGGTGGCCGTGTGGATCCACGTCGTCTCGGTGCAGTGGGTCCTCACCGAGCGAGGTGAGCCCGCGTCGGTGATCTCTCTCGCGCCGGCGGCCATGGCCGTGCCGTTCCTGGTGCTCGCGCTACCGGTCGGGGTGATCGCCGGGTATGCCTCGCGCAAGAAGATGATGGCGCTGGCCACCGTGGCGTCGGCGGGGTCCGCGGTGGCGGCGACCGTGCTCACGGTGACGGGGGCCGACACGGCACTCCCGATGATCTGCTCCGTTCTCCTCGTCGGCACCGCGCTGGTGGTGGTAGGGGTCTCCTGGCAATCGCTTCTTCCGGAGACCGTGGACCGCGGGATGATCCCCACCGCGGCACTGGTCGACGGAGCGGTGTTCAATCTCGCCCGCTCGCTCGGGCCGCTCCTGGCGGGCCTGGGACTGGGACTCGCCGGCGCGGAATGGGCGTTCGCGGTGGTCGCCGTCCTCTCCGTGGGCTGTGCGCTCGCGCTGTGGCGGATGGAGCGGCGGTCGCCCGACCGGACCGCTCCGCGTCGGGCGATCATGCCGGAGATCTCCGGCGCGGTCCGGTTCGTGGTCAACTCGGCGTGGACCACACGGCTATTGTGCCAGCTCTTCCTCTTCGGGATCCCGTCCAGCGCACTCTGGGCGCTCATCTCCCTCGCCGTCTACGACGGTCTCGGGATGGGCGCGGACGGATTCGGGGTGCTCATGGCGCTGATCGGCGCCGGCGCCGTCGTGGCGGTCATGGGGTTCGGTGGGCTGCGGAGGCGGTTGAGGGTCACGGTGTTCGCCGCGTGTGGCGCCCTCGTCTACGCCGCGGCCCTGGCGGTGCTGGCGGTCTCGACGTCGCCGGTCGTGGTCGGGATCGCCATGCTCTTCGCCGGCGCGGCCTGGGTGAGTGTGCAGAGTTCGTGGATGTCGATGGGGCACCAGTTCTTCCCGGACTGGATCCGGCCCAGGCTGATCGCGGTCATCCTGCTGATGGTCCAGGGGACGCAGGCGGCGGGATCGCTCCTGTGGGGGGTCGTGGCCGACGCCGCCGGACTGCAGGCCGCCCTCCTCGTGGCAGCCGGGTTGATGGTGATCAGCTGCGTGTCGCTCCTGCTCGTCGGGTTGGGCGCCGAGAAGGGGATCGAACCGGTCCTCGTCTCCGAACTCGGTGGGCCGGCGGGGCCGTCCGGTGAGGTCACCGACCCGGGTACGCCTCCGGGCGACCGATCGGGACCGGTGGTGGTCCGCTACGAGTACCGGGTGCCGGAGGGTCGCACGCGGGAATTCCTCACTGCGATGCGCCATCTGCGTCGCTCCCGGCTCCGGTTGGGGGGCCGGCGCTGGCGGCTCGAGCGCCCAACCGCGGAGCCCGGCCTGTTCGTCGAGACATACCGGGTGGGCAGCGCCGAGGAGTTCGTCGAACAGGAACACCGGCGCCTCACCGTCCCGGAGACCCGGCTGCGGCACCGGGTGGAGTCGCTGGTGGCCGGGGCGGTCGAGGGGCCGAAGGTGAGCGACCAGCCCCGATAGATGAACTGAGTTCAATTAAGATGCTAGGGTGGTCCCCATCACAGCAGCACTACCTCTCCGGGAGACCCGAATGCAGAACGCCGTCGACCTACTCGTCATCGGTGCCGGCATGGCCGGCCTCACCGCCGCCGCCCGCGCCACCGAACGCGGGGCAACCGTCATGGTGGTGGAGAAAGCCGACGACGTCGGAGGCTCCGCGAGGTTCGCAGGATATGCCTGGACCGCACCCACGCGGCAGATCATGGCGGAGATCAACCCCCATGGGGAGGAGGAGCTCCGCAACGCGGTCGTCGACGACTTCGCCGCCGGGCTCGACTGGATCCGCGGCCGGGGCGTCGACTGCGCCGAGGGAGTCCCCGTGCTGCGCTACGGTGTCGGTCACGCGTTCGACACCAACCAGTATCTCGACGCCTGCGCCCGCGAGATCAGGGCCGCCGGGAACGCGATCCACACTGCCGCCCACGTGCAGGGACTCATCACCGAGGGCGACGGCGTGGCAGGGGCGACGGTCCGGTTGGCCGACGGCGAGGTCCACGAGATCCGGGCGCGACGAGTTCTCCTGGCCACCGGGGGGTTCCAGGCCGACGCGGAGCTGGTGGAGCGCCACCTGCACCCGCTGGCCTCACGATTCCCGCTCCGGTCCAACCCGCACAGCGACGGCGGGGGGCTGAGGCTGGCGGAATCGGTGGAGGCCGGCATCGGCTTCGACGACGCGGGCTTCTACGGCCACCTGATCCCCGCGGGTCTGCCCTTCCGGGACTCCGGCGACTTCGTGGGACTCTCCCTCTACTACTCCGAGCACGCGCTGCTGTTCAACCTCCACGGCGAGCGCTTCGTGGACGAGACCCAGGGGGATCACCTCACGGCGATGGCGCTCATGGAGCAACCCGAGGCCCGCGGCCTGGTGGTCGCGGACGAACGGGTCTACCGCGACTGGATCTGCGGTTCCTACGTCGAGGGTGCGGTCGCGATCGACAAGTACACCGAGGCCTCCAGGCGCGGCGGCCGGTGCGGTCTGGCGGAGACGCTCGAGGAGTTCGAGTACCTGCCCGAGGAGTGGGGTTACGACGGGGCGAGGATCGCCGAGGGGATCCGCCGGGTCAACGAGTCGGGCCAGAAGGTCGTGCCGCCGCGGGAGTACGACTTCGCCCCGCTCGACCGCGGGCCGTATTACATCGTCGAGACGACCCCGGCCGTGACGTTCCCGTTCGTGGGGATCAGGATCGGGGCCGACACGTCGGTCCTGCGCGCCGACGGCACGGTGATCCCGGGCCTGCTCGCCGCCGGGTCGGACACAGGCGGGGTGTACCGCCGCGCCTACGCGGGCGGCCTGGCCACCGCGCTGGTGTTCGGGCTGCGGGCCGGCGACGCGGCCACCGTGGTCTGACACCGCCCCGTCCCCGCCCGATGCCCGCCCCGGAAGGACCCCAGGTGATCACAGAGTTCCCCCACGCTTTCTCCCCGTTCACGCTCGGCGCACTCACCCTGCGGAACCGTCTGGTCGCCCTGCCGGCCGGAACGAGCATGGCCACCGACGGTGTGCCCACCCACGGCGACCAGGAGCACTTCGAGCGCCTGGCCGCCGGCGGTGTCGGGTTGATCATCGGGGGCGCGACCGTGGTGCACCCCTCGACTACCCTGCGGTCCCGCAAGCTGGTCGAGGCCTACAACGACGAGGTGCTCCCCGCCCTCACGGACAAGGCGGCGGCTGTTCACCGGCACGGCGCCAAGATCATCGGTCAGCTGGTCCACCTGGGGCGTGAGTTCATCGGGGGCGAATCGGACTCGCCGCCCTCCGCGCCCTCGGCCGTCAAGACGGCCCGCGACGCCTACCCTCCCCACGAGCTGACGGTCGAGGAGATCGCGGACATCGTCGAGGGGTGGCGGGTCTCCGCCGCGAATCTGGCCCGCGCGGGGTACGACGGCGCCGAGATCCACGCCGCCCACGGCTACCTGCCGGCCCAGTTCATGTCCGCGCTCACCAACAGGCGGACCGACGGGTACGGCGGTGACCTCGTCGGCCGCATGAGATTCCTCGACGAGGTCGTCGCCGCCATGCGGGAGGCGATGCCCGAGAAAATGGTCCTGGGCGTGCGGCTCAGCGGGGAGGAGGATATCCCCGGCGGGATGGGGATAGAGAACTGCGTGAGGATCGCGCGGCACCTCGCCGACTCGGGGGCGGTCGACTACTTCAGCATCACGCACGGCACCCGCGGCACGTACGTCAAGGACGGCACGCATCCCGACGCCGTCGCCGTCGACTCCGCCGCGCGCATCCGCGCCGAGACCGGGATCCCCGTCCTCGTGGGTCAACGCATCCGCGACGCCGCGACCGCCGACCACATCATCAAGACCGGCAAGGCCGACCTGGTGGGCATGGCCCGGGCACTGTTGGCCGACCCGGACCTGCCGGCCAAGTCCGCTCAGGGGCGGCTGGGCGAGATCCGCGGCTGCCTGGGTATCAACCAGGACTGCCGCGCCTTCGACCCGCACCTGCACTGCGCGGTCAACGCCGAGATCGGTCGGGGCCGCCACCGGAATGTGGGCGTCCGTGCGGCGGAGACGAAGGACATCTACGTGATCGGCGCAGGTCCGGCCGGACTCGAGGCCGCGCGCGTCGCCGCCGGCC
>NZ_JAALDV010000028.1:0-13229 GCF_014145045.1 Dietzia sp. DQ12-76 | reverse complement strand
CCGTGCCGGGGAACGACTGGTGCTCCCCGCTCGCGCCGAACGCGAGGGCGGGGAGCACGTGGACGCCGTCGCCCGCGAGGGCCTGCGCGGCCGAGGTGGCCAGCAGCGTGTCCGTCTGGGTGGGCAGGTGCGCGCCGTGCTGCTCGGTGGCACCGAGCGGCAGCACAGCCAGACCGGGCTCGATGGTCAGGCCGGGATCGATGGTCAGACCTTGATCGCGCCCATGTCGACGGTGAAGGTCGACGCGGTGATGGTGCGGGAGGCGTCCGAGGCGAGGAACAACACCGAGTCGGAGATGTCGTCCGTGGTGGCCATCCCCATCCCCAGGATCGGCGTGAAGTGCGGGAGGAACTGGGGCATGTTGGTGAACACGTCGTGGGCCGCGGGGTCGTCGGCACCCATGGGGGTCAGCACACCGTAGGGGTGGATCGTGTTGACCCGGATCCGGTGCTCGCCGAGTTCCTTGGCCGCGGTCTGCGCGAGACCCACCACCCCGTACTTGGACGCCGAGTACGGCGACTGGACCGGCATGGCCTTGAGTCCCGCAACGGAACTCACCAGGACGATCGACCCGCCGTTGTCCGCGGCGAGCATGTGCGGGATGGTGGCCTTGAGGGTCTTCCAGTACCCCGTGAGGTTGACGTCGATCGTGTCCTGCCACTGCTGCTCGTCGATCTCCCAGACCTTGCCCCAGTTGCAGATTCCCGCGTTGGCGATCACCACGTCCAGGCGGCCGCCGAAATGATCGACCCCGCGGGCGACCAGGTCCTGCTGAAACGCCAGATCGCGGACGTCGCCGATCTCGGCGAGGATCTCCCCGCCCTCGGCACGGACCTTCTCGACCGTCTGCGCGAGGTCCTCCTCGGTGGCCGCCTTGTACCCGACGTACTCGGACGGGGATGCGCACAGGTCCAGCCCGATGATGTTCGCCCCCTCCCGGGCGAAGCGGATGGCGTGCTTGCGGCCCTGGCCGCGCGCGATGCCGGTGATGTAGACGACCTTGCCGTCGAACTCTCCCATGGACTGCGATTCCTTCTTCTCTACAGACGTAACGGGGTGGTCCGGACGGGCCGCCCCCTGGTCACTCTCCCAGGCGACGCATGAACCCGTCGGGGATCACGTAGTCGTCCCTGCTCAGCTCGGAGATCGAGGACTTGCTCAGACCGATGAGGCTGGAGTCCAGGCCCGAACGCAGGATGTCCAGGACGTTCTCGACGCCGGCCTGCCCGTTGGCGCCGAGGCCCCACAGGTAGGCGCGGCCGATCATCACGGCGCGGGCGCCCAGGGCGAGCGCCTTGGCCACGTCGGAACCGCGTCGGATCCCACCGTCCATCAGTACCTCGACCCGGCCGTTGACGGCGTCGACGATCGGCGCGAGGCAGCGGATCGAGGCCGGGGTGCCGTCGAGGTTGTTGCCGCCGTGGTTGGAGACCGAGATGGCGCTGACGCCGGCGTCGACCGCGCGCCGGGCGTCGTCGATGCGGGTGATGCCCTTGAGCATGACCGGCCCGTCGTAGTTGTCCACCACCCACGCGATGTCGTCCCACGTCGCGGGAGGAGTGCCCATCCACTCGCCGTAGGCCCCGAAGAAGGTCGGACCCATCTCCCCCTGGTGCACGAGATTCGGCGTGGTGAGGTCGGGGAAACGCTTGTTGGTCACCACGTCGCGCGCCCACTCGGCGGCCCAGCGCGGACGCACCGCGATCTCCGGGGCCAGGGTGAGCATCGCCCTGGCGTCGAGCTTCTCCGGGATGGTCGGGCTACCCCAGTCGCGCCCCATGGAGAACGACCAGTCGGTGGTGAGGATGACGCCCGCCGCGCCCGCGGCCTTGGCCCGCTCCAGTCGCTCGAGAACCTTCTCCTTGCCGCCGAGCCAGTACACCTGGAAGAACGTCTGCGGATTCGCGGCGATGACCTCCTCGATCGGCTTGGAGGCGAAGGAACTCAGTCCCATCGCGGTGCCGCGGGCGGCGGCCGCGCGGGCCACATCGACCTCACCGTCCGGGGTCACGGCCTGGACGCCGGTGGGCGAGATCATCACCGGGAGGCTGATCGGTTGGCCCATGACCGTGGTGGCCATGTCCCGCTCGGCCTTGGCTCCGATCACGTGCGGCTTGGGACCCAGTTCGGCGAAGGCGGCCGTGTTGTCGTCGATCGTCACGCCCTGCTCGCTGCCGGCAACCAGCGCCATGTAGACGCTCCGGGGCAGCTTCTTCTTGGCGCGGCGCTGGGCCTCGGCGACCGATTCGAACCAGGGGTTGGTGCGCCAGGGGTTGGCCTCGGCGATCTTGGACAGGCGTGACACGGGAAGGGCTCCTTAGGGAGGCGGTCGGTGGGGCGGGTCGGCCGGTCCGGTCAGACCGGGGACTCGTCGCACAGGCTGGTGGGCCTGCGCGGAGGGGTGGTGATGAGGGTCAGTGGGACCGGGCCGGTGGGCTGCTTGCGCGCTGCCAGGCCCTTGACCCGGGAGTGGTCCTGTGACGGGGAGGGGATGGAGCGCTCGGCCGCGAGCAGCCCCTCGCCGTACCCCTGGACGCACTCCGGGTCCGGCCCGTCCATGGGCAGGCCGGTGAAGAACTTGGCCGCCATGCACCCACCGCGGCAGCTGTCGTAGAAGTTGCAGGACGCACACGCGCCGGCGGACTGGGGCTCGCGCAGCTCGCGGAAGAGTTCCGAGGTCTGCCAGACGCTCTCGAAGCCGCCGTCGGAGACGGTGTTGCCGGCGAGGAACTCCTCGTGGATCGCGAACGGGCAGGCGTAGACGTCCCCGATCGGGTCGATGAGGCACACCACGCGGCCCGCGCCGCAGAGGTTCAGCCCGGGCAGCGAGCCCTGTCCGTCGCCGAAGGCCGACAGGTGGAAGAAGCTGTCACCGGTCAGGACGTTGGAGCCGTGCTCGACCAGCCAGTCGTAGAGGTCCTTCTGCTGCTCGGGCAGCGGGTGGAGGTCGTCCCAGACGTCGGCTCCGCGGCCGGAGGGACGCAGGCGGGTGATGCGCAGGGTCGCGTCGTAGCGGTCCGCCAGCGCCTTGAACTCGTCCAGCTGGGTGACGTTCTCGCGGGTGACCACCACGGAGATCTTGGCGTCGGTGAACCCGGCGTTTTTGAGGTTCTCCAGGGCCCGGACGGCCATGTCGAACGAGCCCGGGCCGCGGACCGCGTCGTTGACCTCGGCCGTGGCGCCGTCCAGGGAGATCTGCACGTCGACGTAGTCGCTCGCGGCCAGGCGCTGCGCCACGGCCTCGTCGATGCGCACGCCGTTGGTCGAGAACTTCACGCCCACCTGGTGGCTGGTGGCGTAGTCGACGAGTTCCCAGAAGTCGGGGCGGACGGTGGGCTCGCCACCGCCGATGTTGACGTAGAAGACCTGCATCCGCTGCAGCTCGTCGATGATCGATTTGCACTGCTCGGTACTCAGTTCCCGGGGGTCGCGCTTGCCCGACGAGCTCAGGCAGTGCACGCACGCCAGGTTGCAGGCGTAGGTGAGCTCCCAGGTCAGGCAGATGGGGGCGTCGAGGCCACGCTCGAACTGGTCCACCAGGCGGCCGACGGGAGCGGGGGCCGTGCTCGTCGAGGGGGCGTCCGGGCGGCTGAGGGTGCTGGTCATGGGGTCTCCTCGATCATGCGCGAGGCGGCGAGCTGGCCGAGCGCGTGCAGGTACAGGCGGGCGGTCGCGGGGTCGTCGATCGACACCCCGACGGCAGCACACGCCTCGCGGGCGGTGGGGTGATCGGCGAGGGCGCGGACCACCTCGACGATGGTCGGCGACTTGAGAAAGCTGAGCTTGCGGGTGTGGAAGTGGTAGAGCAGAGCCCCGAACGGCTCGGGACGAAGGGCCACTCCGGGGTGCAGGCGCCAGCCGGCGTCGAGGTCGAAGGCCGCGGGCGCGGCGTCCTGTCCGGCGCCGGCCGGCGCTGCTGCCGAGGTCATCTCAGTAGACCCCGCACATGCCGTCGATCGAGACCTCCTCGATGAGGGCCTCCTCCAGCACTACCTCGGTGTTCTGGGCGTTGTCCACGGCGATTCCTCTCGTCAGCGGGTTGGGTGACTCACCGCACACGGTGAGATCTGCATCATATTGACACCTAGTGCCAAATGCAATGGTCTGCGCACAACCCGTCCCCGGGATGCCTCTAGGCTTGGCGATCATGGGAATGACTGAGCCACGGGGATGACGGAGCCACGGGGATGACGGAGCCGAACGACAGTCGCGCGCCCGGACGGCGACCGTCCACGACGCGAGCCTCGATCGTGACCGTGGCGCTCAGGCTCTTCGACCGCCAGGGATACGAGGCGACCAGTGTCGACGAGATCGCCGAGGCCGCCCACATCTCCCGGCGGACGCTGTTTCGCTACTTCCCCGGCAAGGCCGCGATCGCGTGGGGCGAGTTCGACATCCAGATGGACGGGATGCGTCGCCAGCTCGCCCGGATCCAGGCCGCCACCCCGCTGAGGGACGCGCTCGCGGACGCCCTGGTCACCTTCAACACCTTCCCGGACTCCGAGACGCAGGTGCACCGCTTGCGGATGGGACTACTGCTCGGGGTCGACGAACTCCAGGCCCACTCGACGCTCATGTACGCGGACTGGCGTAGCGCCGTGGCCGAGTTCGTCGCCGCGCGCCGCGGGGAGTCGGTGCACGACCTCATCCCCGCCGCCACCGCCCACGCCGCCCTGGGGATCGCCCTCTCGGCCTACCGCCGCTGGGTCGACGAACCCGACGCGGATCAGGCGCGGTTGCACGAACTGCTCCGCCAGGGCACGCGCATCCTGGCCTGAACCGGACTGATCCGGCGGCTGATCCGGCGGCCCGCACCACCGCGAACCTACCGGGGAGTAACATCGGGGCGGTGACCGACACCGCGCCCTCCGCCTCCGCACCCACCCCGACGTTCCGCCTGTGGCAGAAGGCGACCCGCCTCCCGCTGGGCTCGCGCCTGTTCAGCGCGGCCGTGAGCCTCAAGGCGCCCTACTTCCGGACCGTCCTGCCGCACGTGGTGGAGCTGCGCCCCGGCCGGTGCGTCGTCCGCGGCCCCGGCTGGTGGGGCAACCGCAACCACATCGGCACCTTCCACGTGATCGCGGCGTGCAACCTGGCCGAGATGGCGATGGGCATGCTCGCCGAGGCCACCGTGCCGGCCACCCACCGCTGGATCCCCGTGGGGATGAACGTGCGCTACCCGGCCAAGTCGACCGGCGGCATGACGGTCACGGCCGAATGGACCGACATCCCCGATTTCGCGGCTTTCACCAGCGGCCGGGACGTCGAGGTCCCCCTGCGCTTCGTCGACGACGCCGGCGTGGAGCCCGTGGTCGGGACCATCACCATCCGGGTCTCCCCCGAGAAGAAGTCCTGACGACGACCTGCCACGAGGCGGGCCGGTCCGCGGGTCAGTCCCGCGTGCGGGCGTCGAAGGCCTTGACGGCGATCGGCGCGATGATCACCGTCAGACCGACGATCCACAGCAGCGAGGCCAGCACCGGGTGCTGCAACGGCAGCGCGGCGTCCGGCCCCACGGCCGGTGCGTTGCCCCAGAGCTCACGCATCGCCTGGACGACCGAGGCCAGCGGGTTCCACTCGGCGACCGGACGCAGCCACACCGGCATCGACTCCGGCGGCGCGAAGGTGTTGGCGAGGAACGTGATGGGGAAGATCGTCGTGAACATGACGCCGTTGACCGACTCGATGGTCTTGAGGCGGGAACCCACGACGATGCCGATCCAGATCATGACGAAGCCGAAGCCCAGCAGGATGAGGTAACCCAGCACCGCGTCGACGAGCCCGCTCCGGATCCGCCAGCCCACGATGAGACCCGTCAGCGACATCACCACCACGCCGATTGAGGAGTGGATGAGGCTCGAGGCGCTGCGCGCGATGAGGATCGACGCCCGCTGGATGGGCAGCGACCGGAAGCGGTCGATGATCCCCTTGTTGAGGTCGTTGCACAGGCCGGAGGCCACGACGAACGAGGAGAACGCCATGGTCTGCGCCATGATCCCCGGGAGCAGCCACTCGCGGTAGTTCACACCGCCGGCCACGGCGATCGCCCCGCCGAAGACGTAGGCGAACAGCAGCACGAACATCACCGGCTGGATGGTGACATCCGCCAGGTTCTCGGGCTGGCGGCGGATGTGGAAGAGGTTGCGGCGCACCAGCGCGGAGATCTGGCGGCTCAGCGGCGGCCCGTCGGGGCGGTCCGGCATCGCGAACCGCTCATGGGTGGCCGAGGTGTGGGCGGGGTCGGCGACGGTGCTCATACCCGGTTCTCCTGTTCGATGGTGTCGGCGTCCGCGGTGTCAGGCGAGCTCTCCGGGTCCTCGGCCCTCCGGCCGGTGAGGGACAGGAAGACGTCGTCCAGACTGGGGCGCTGGAGGCCGATGTCGTCGAGCTCGATGCCGGCGTCGGTGAAGGCGGCGGCGATCCCCGCCAGCGCCGAGACGCCCTCCGACGGCGCGGTGAGCCGGCGTGCGTCGCGGTCGACGTGCAGTTCCCCGATCCTTCCGTCGAGGACCCGCACGGCCTCGTCCACGTCATCTGGTCGCGAGACGGTGATGACCAGGCTGGCGGCGCCGGACCGGTCCTTGAGCTGCAACGGTGTGCCCTCGGCGATCACCCTGCCGTGGTCGATCACGATCACCCGATCGGCCAGTTGATCGGCCTCGTCGAGGTACTGGGTGGTGAGCAGCAGCGTCGTGCCGTCCCGGACCAGGTCACGCAGCACGTCCCAGAGTTCGTTGCGCGACCGGGGGTCGAGCCCGGTGGTGGGCTCGTCGAGGAACAGCACGGGCGGGGCCGCGACGAGGCTGGCGGCCAGGTCGAGCCGGCGCCGCATGCCCCCTGAGTAGCTCTTGGCCACCCGGGTCGCGGCGTCGCTCAGTGAGAACTTCTCCAGCAACTCGTCGGCGCGCGACTTCACCCTCTTCTTGGGCAGCCCGTACAGGTCCCCGATCAGACGGAGGTTCTCGCGCCCGGTGAGCAACTCGTCGACGGTGGCCGCCTGTGCGGTCAACCCCATGGCCTTGCGCACATCGGCGGGCGCGGTCGTCACGTCGTGGCCGGCGACCCGCGCGGTGCCCGAGGTGGGCGGGCTCAGCGTGGTCATCATGCGGATGGTGGTGGTCTTACCGGATCCGTTGGGACCCAGCAGTCCCAGGACCGTTCCGGGGGGCACGGTAAAGGAGATGTCATCGACGGCGGTGAAGTCGCCGAATTTCTTGACGAGGTGTTCCGCCTCGATCGCGGGGGCGTCGGACGGTGGTGGGGTACTCACCCGCCACAGCGTGCCGCGCTCAGAGGGGGTAGTCAAGACACCCGTCCATTAATGCGGACAGGAAGCGTCCTGAGTGCCCGCCGGCCGCCGACGCCGCGGCGTTCAGTCCCGGACCGCGTCGGCGATGCGGGGCACCAGGGTGTCGAGAGCGTACGAGACCGACAGTGGGGTGTTGACGGAGATGGCCTGGCGTTCTGTCGAGGTCAGGGTCAGGAGCTCTGCGGAGAAACGACCGAACAACTGGTTGTACTCGGTCGGGACGAAGTTCTGGTCGTCGGTGAGGAACAGGACCACGTCGCCGTCGAGCATCGCCACCTCTTCGGACGCCACCTGCACGCTGAAGCTGGACCCGTCGTCCCGGGCTGCGATCGACTCGGGTAGCCGCATCCCGATGGTCTCGATGAACTCCCCGCGCCCGTCCCTGTTCTGGAACCCGTAGTACGTGCCCGGGTCGGAGACGAGCACCGCGGTCCCGGTCTTGCCCTCCAGCTGCGGGTACCGGGCCGTGGTCTGAGCGATGTGCTCCTCCAGCTCGGTGAGCAGCTGCTCCCCCTCCTCGACCCGGCCCAGAGCCCGGGCGATCTGCCGGGTCGCGGGCGCACGATTCACCTGCCACACGTTCGTCCCCGCCGGTCGGGCGACCGTGGGCGCGATCGAGGACAGCCTCGAGTACTGCTCGTCGTCCGTACCGCCCTGCACATCGATGATCAGATCCGGTTCCAGCGACGCGATCCTCTCGTAGTCCGGTTCGCTGGCGCTACCGAGGTCCACCGCGTCGATCTCACCGGCCGCGTCCCGGGCCCAGGGCTGCAGTCCCGGATAATCCGCGCTACGCGCGTAGCCGACCGGGTTGACGCCGAGGGCGATCGCGTTGTCGACATCGCCCCATCCGAGGGTCACCACCCGCTGGGGCTCGGACTCGATCGTGGTCTCCCCGAACTCGTGCTCGACCGTCACCGGGAACGCAGACCCGTCGCCGTCGGAACCGGGGTTCCCACCGCCGGCGGTGGGCGCGTCGCCCGGACTACAGGCGGACAGTCCGACGGCGAGGGTGGTGGCGAGCAGGGCACCGACGGTGCGGCGCAGTGTCGTTCTCATAGTGTGCGGGTCTCCTTCTGCGTGTGGATCGTTCTCTGTCGTCGGTCACGTCCGAGTGGGATGACCTGGGGTGTTCCCGCGACGGGGTCGGGGACCACGCGGCACCGCAGCCCGAAGACCTCGTGGACGAGCTCCTCCGTGAGGATCTCCTCGGGGGCACCGGTGGCCATCACCCTCCCCTCTCGCATCGCGATCAGGTGGGTGGCGTAGCGGGCCGCCTGGTTGAGGTCGTGGAGCACCGCGACCAGGGTTCTGCCCTGGTGGTGCAGGTCGGTGAACATCTCCATGAGCTCGATCTGGTGGGCGATGTCCAGGAACGTGGTGGGCTCGTCCAGCAACAGCAGCGGGGTCTGCTGCGCGAGCACCAGGGCGACCCAGACGCGTTGACGCTGTCCGCCGGAGAGCTCGTCCACCAGGCGCGCGGACAGCTCGGTGGTCTCCGTTGCGGCCAGTGCGGCCGCGACGGCCTCCTCGTCCGCGGTCGACCACTGGCGCAGGAACCCCTGATAGGGGTTGCGACCGCGGGCCACCAGCTCGGCGACGGTGATCCCGTCGGGCGCGAGCGAACTCTGTGGCAGCAGCCCCAGGCGCCGCCCGACCTCCTTGGCCTTGTAGGAGCTGATGTCGCGTCCGTCCAGGATCACCTGACCCCTGGCGGGCGCGAGCAGCCGGGACAAGGCGCGGAGCAGAGTGGACTTGCCGCAGGCGTTCGGGCCGATGATGACCGTGAACGAGTCCTCGGGGACGGAGACCGACAACCCCTCGGAGATGACCCGTGTGTCGTAGCCGACCGTGATGTCCTCGGCGCGCAACGGAGGCAGGCTCATGGGAGCTTCCTTATCTCGTGAATCAGTAGCCAGGTCAGATACGTTCCGCCGATGACGAAGGTCACCACCCCCACCGGCAGCGTCTGAGGTAGCGCGTGCTGGGCGACCAGGTCAGAGGCCAGCAGCAGGACGGCCCCGACGACCGCGGACGGCCAGAGGGTGATCCCGGGCGTGCGGGCGAGACGGCGGGCGACCTGCGGCGCGGCCAGGGCGATGAACGAGATGGGTCCGGCGGCGGCGGTGACGGCGGCCGTCAGCGCGACGCCCACGATGATGAGACCCAGTCGCGAGGGTTCGACCCGGATGCCGATGGCTCTCGCCGCGTCGTCGCCGAGCTGCATCTGCTGCATCGGCCGAGCCAGCAGTCCGAGGGCCAGTATGAGCACCATCACGACCGCGGTGGCCACACCCGTCTGTTCCCAGGTGATCCCGTTCAGCGACCCGGCACCCCACACCGCGGCGCTCATCGCGACCTCGAGTTGGGCACGCAACAGCAGCCAGCTGTTGAATGCCGTGAGCATGGCCGAGACCCCGATGCCGACGATGATGAACCGAAATCCGGTGATCCCGCCCCGGTACGCCAGCAGGTAGACCACCGCGGCGGTGGCCACGCCACCCACCAGCGCCCCTGAGGCCACCTGGGTGTAGCCACCCCCGAGGACGATGAGCACGACGATCGCCCCGGTGTACGAGCCCGTGGCGAACCCGATGACGTCAGGACTCGCCAACGGGTTGCGGGTCACGGACTGGAACACCGCGCCGGAGGCGCCGAGGGCCGCGCCGAACACGACGGCGGCCAGCACGCGTGGGGCCCGCCACTCCAGCACCACGGTCCGGGCGAAGGTCCCGTCAGTACCGGTCAGCACGTCGACCAGTCGGCCGAGGTCGACGGCGTAGCTACCGACCGTCAGGCCGACCACCGCACCGACGCCCAGCAGGACCGCGAGGGCGGCGCAGACGAGGAGGGCCCGGAGGGGGAACCGGACGGAGACACCGTGACGCCGCCACTGCACCTGCCGTGCCCCGAAGTCCACCCGCGAGGCTCCGCTGGCGATGTCGCTGCTCATAGCCCGCTCGCCTTCTTGCGTCGGATCAGGGCGATCAGGACAGGCGCGCCGACGAATGCGGTGACGATCCCGACGGGCATTTCACCGGGACGGATCACCAGGCGACCGAGGACGTCCGAGACGATCACGAGGATCGGCCCCATCACCACCGAGTAGGCGATGATCCAGCGCTGCTCCGGCCCGGTGATCCACCGGGCGATGTGCGGAACCATCAACCCCACGAACAGAAGGGGGCCGGCGATCGCCGTCGCTCCTCCGGCGAGCAGCGTCACCGCGACGACCACCATGGTCCGGGTGAGCGCGACCCGGGTCCCCAGGGATGTCGCGAGATCGTCGCCGAGGGCGATCGCGTTGAGCGCTGTCGCCGCGCCCACGGCCAGCAGCACTCCGAGGATCAGGAACGGCAGCACCGGAAGCAGCACGTCATAGCCGCGGCCGGCGATCGACCCGGCGTTCCAGTGCCGCATCTGGTCGAACGCCCCCGGGTCCACCAGAGTCATGCCCAGGGTGATTCCGGAGAGCACCGCGCCGAGAGCCACGCCCGCGAGCGTCAACCGCACCGGGTCCGCCGGGCCCCGGCCGGCCGATCCGACCAGGTACACCCCCACCGTGACCACCAGGGCCCCGAGGAACGCGAACCACACATACCCGGTGATCGAGGACACCCCGAAGACCGCGACGCCCAGTGCGACGAAGAACGCCGCCCCGGCGTTCACCCCCAGAATTCCCGGGTCGGCGAGCGGATTACGCGTCAACGCCTGGATGAGTGCACCCGACACCGCGAGCCCGGCACCGACCGCGAGGCCGGTCAGCGTCCGCGGCAGCCGCATCTCCCACACGATGAAGTGCTCGTCGATCGCGAGATCGTGGTACCGGAACGCCTCCAGCACCGTGGACAGCGGGATGTCCTTGGACCCGACCGCCACGCTGACCAGTACGGCGACCGCCAGCACCGCCAGGAGGACGATGAGTCCGGCCGAGCGTCGGGTGGTGGTGCCCGCCACTGCCCGAGGGGGGACGGTCCGGGAGCGGGTGGGCACGCCGGTGCCCCGCGAATCGGTGGTCGTCATGTCAGGTGCGTGCCTCGCCCTGACGCCAGTAGCCGCTGAACGTGATCAGTTCCTTCGCCACCCCGCCCTGCGCGATGAGGAAGCGGCGCGCCTCCTGCACGAGCGAGGCCTCCGCGCAGATCCACGCGTAGCTGATCTCTCCCGGCGCGACGCCGTCGAGGACACGGGGGATCGACAGCCCAGGTGGGCCCCCGTCTCTCACGTGCCAGTGCACGGTGGCTCCTGTGGCGATCGGGTGGATGTCGGAGTCGTGGTCCACCTCGATGTGCGCCGTGGCCTGGCTCCCGAGAGCCGCGACGCCGGGGGCCGGCTCCGGGGAGGTGAGTATGGACGACAGCGCGGGAAGGGCGGTCACATCGGCGAAGAACATTTGGCGCCCTGACGGGTCGGTGGGGCTGTACAGGCCGTTGCCCTCGACGAAACCGGCGACGTCCCCGGGAGTGACGGTGGCGGCCCAGCGGCCGCCCGGGCCGCTCGCCGCGTGGTCGTGGTCGCTGTGGTCGCTGTAGTCGCCGTGGAGCACGATGTCGACATCGACCTCACCGACGTCCGGACGGTGGGCGCGGACGGTGTACCACCGCAGCTCGGGCCGGCATCGGTCACCGATCAGGTCCGCCACTCCTCGAGGTGACGATCCGACCAGGCCGTCAGCGGGAAGGTCGAGCCCTGCCGGGCCGGGGATCAGCAGAGCGAAGAAGTCATCCGGGCGCAGGAGCTCATAGTCGGTGAGCTGAGGCGCGTGGAGCGTGATCCGGCGCATCCGCGGGGTCAGCGACACCGCCGCCGTGACCGTGACGGTGAAAGCCCGATAGGTGCCGCGCGGCTCGGGGCGAGGTGCGCGGCTCGGTGGTGAGACCGCTCCCATCACTCGGCCGGCCTCTCGTCGAACGCTGCGCTCACGGCGGCACGGGGCCGGGCATGGGTGATCATCGTGCGCCTCCGTCCTCATCCGGCTGAATATAGGTCAGCCTATCCTTACCCAGTGGGCCCGGGGTCACGCCCCCTGGCACCGCTTCCCGCGTGGTATCTCGCATCCACCCCGGCGTATCGTGGGGAGGTTGCCGCGAGACCCGCCCGTCCCGCGTTGATCCGTTCCCCGAGCAAAGGATGACCGGTACCGATGAGCCCCATGTCGACCATCCCGCCCACGATCGCCCGTTCGTGGTTGCTCCTGCCGGCAGACAAGTCCGAGCGCTTCGACGCGGCCGCGGACTCCGAGATGGACGTCGTGGTCCTGGACGTCGAGGACGGGTGCCGCCAGTCGGAGAAGGAGCGTGCCCGTCGCGAAGTCCGCCAGTGGCTCGAGGCCGGCAATCACGCGTGGGTCCGGATCAACGACGTCCGCTCTCCCGAGTGGGAGAAGGACCTCATGGCGCTGGGCCACTGCCCCGGTCTCGACGGGGTGATGTTGGCCAAGACGGAGAACCCGGAGCACGTCTCGCTCACCGCCGCCCGGCTGGCCCCCGACACCCCGATAGTCGCGCTGGTCGAGTCCGCCGACGGTCTGGCGGCCGCCACGGAGATCGCCAAGACCGACCAGGTGGTGCGCCTGGCCTTCGGCATCGGCGACTACCGCCGCGACACCGGCATCGGTTCCTCGCAGATCGCCCTGGCCTACACCCGGTCGCAGTTCGTCGTGTCCAGCAGGGTCGCCCGGGTGGCCCCGCCGATCGACGGTCCCACCATCTCCAACGACACCCAGGTCCTCATGGACGCCGCCGAGCACGCGGTCGAGATGGGCATGACCGGCAAGCTGTGCCTGCGGGTGGACCAGGCCCCGTACATCAACGAGGTGCTGTCCCCCTCGGCCGCCGACGTCTCCTGGGCCGGTTCCGTGATCGACGAGCTGGGCCCCGGGGGCGAGCGGTGCCGCGACGGCGCGGACCTGCCGCGGCTG
>NZ_JAALDV010000280.1:0-4597 GCF_014145045.1 Dietzia sp. DQ12-76 | reverse complement strand
CGTTCAGGTGGTGCGCGACCACGGCGCCGACCGACGCGACGACGCCCGGACCGACCGCCTCCCCCGCTGGTCCGCCCCGGACCGCGCGGCTCACCGCTCTGCTGTGGTCGAGTGCCTCGAGGCGATCCGGGCGGGCGAGGTCTACCAGGCCTGCCTGAGCACCCGACTGGACGGGCATCTCCGCGCGGACCCGCTCGAGACCTTCCTCGAGATCTCCGGCCACTCGCCCGCCTCACGATCGGCGTATCTCGAGGGCCCCTGGGGCGCCGTCCTGGGGTTCTCGCCCGAGGTGTACCTGGTTCGCCGTGGTGACCAGGTGCACTCCAGCCCCATCAAGGGCACGCTGGCGGCCGACCTCGACCCGGAGTTGTTGCTGGGGTCGGCGAAAGACGTCGCCGAGAACATCATGATCGTCGACCTGGTCCGCAACGACCTCGGGCGCGTGGCCGACGTCGGGTCGGTGACCGTGACCGACCTGCTCGCCGTACGGCCGGCACCGGGGGTGCACCACCTGGTCTCCACCGTCACCGCCCACACGACCGCGGACCACCCGGCATTGGTGGAGGCCACGTTCCCTCCCGCATCGGTCACCGGGACCCCCAAGGCGCGGGCTCGGGAACTGATCGCCGGGTGGGAGCCGCGGTCCAGGGGCCTGCACTGCGGGGCGTACGGCTTCGCCCTGGGCCCGGACCTCGAACTCGCGGTGGCCATCCGGACCCTCGAGGTCTCCCCCGACGGGCGCGTGGAGCTGGGCGTGGGCGGGGGCATCACCGTCGATTCCGACCCCGACGCCGAATGGGAGGAATGCGTGCACAAGGCCGCGTTCACCTGGGGCGGCGGTCCGCCGCCCTGGTGACCGGCGTGGGCCGCGAGGCGTCGCGGGGTCGGTCAACCCCGCGCGTCGACGACCGCCTGGTAGAGCTCACGTCTGGTCAGCGACGACCCCTCCGCGACCGTCGCGCACGCGTCCTTGAGCCGTTCACCCGCCTCGACCCGCTCTTCGACGATCTCCACCAGGTCCTCGGTCGTGGCGGCGGAACCGGGCGCGTCCGCCCCCTCGATCACCACCACGATCTCCCCGCGCACCCCGTCAGCGGTCCGGTCGGCCAGGTCGCCGAGCGTGCCCCGCAGGACCTCCTCGTAGGTCTTGGTGAGCTCGCGACACACCGCGGCCCGCCGACCCGGACCCAGTGCCTCCGCGGCCTCGGCGAGCGTCTCGGCGAGCCGGTGCGGTGACTCGAAGAACACGCACGTGCGCTCCTCGGCGACCAGGCGGGCCAACCAGGTCCGCCGGCGACCCGCCCGACGCGGGGGGAAGCCGTCGAAGCAGAATCTGTCCACGGGCAGACCGCTGAGGACCAGCGCGGTCGTCACGGCCGACGGGCCGGGCAGACAGGTCACGGGGAGGTCCGCATCGATACACGCGGTGACCAGCGAATAACCCGGGTCGGATACCGCGGGCATCCCCGCATCGGTGACCACGGCCACCACGTCTCCCGCCCGGACGCGGTCGATCAACTGGGGGACGCGACCCGCCTCATTGTGCTCGTAGAAGCTCATGACCCGCCCCCGGATGGTCACACCGAGCGCGGTGGCGAGCCCCCGCAGGCGCCGGGTGTCCTCGGCCGCCACCACGTCCGCGGAGGCGAGCAGGTCCCGCAGTCGCGCCGAGGCGTCGCCCGGGTTCCCGATAGGGGTGGCGGCCAACACGACACGTCCGGACGTCATGCGCTCCAGACTATCCCCGGTCCGCGCCGACTCACTCGCCCTGCCCGTCTCCCCGACATCCGAAAGGCCCCCATTATGCTCGCCGTGTGACCCCGACCCCAGGCGTGCGATCCCCGGGCCGCCCGCTCCCGGTTCCGGACACCGGCCCGGTCGACACCCCCCGCGACTGGATGGCCACCGGCCTCATCCTGGTCCTGGCCTTCCTCTCCCGCTTCTGGGGTCTCACCTCCGCCACGGATGAGGGCACCCCGGTCTTCGACGAGAAGCACTACGCGCCACAGTCGTTCAGCATCGCGCAGTTGGGGATCGAGGAGAACCCCGCTTACGGCCTGGTGGTCCACCCGCCCGTCGCCAAGCAGATCGAGTCGCTCGGTGGTCTGCTCTTCGGCTACACGCCCCTGGGCTGGCGGTTCACCGCCGCGATCGCCGGCGTCCTGGTGGTGCTGATGGTCATGCGGATCACCAGGCGGCTGACCCGTTCCACCCAGCTCGGCCTGATCGCGGGCCTGCTGATGTGTCTCGACGGGGTCACGTTCGTGACCTCCCGCATCGGCATGCTGGACATCTACCAGGTCCTGTTCGTCACCGCCGCCGCCGGCGCCCTGCTGGTGGACCGCGACCAGATGCGCGGCCGCATGCACCGTGCCGCGCTCGCCGGACGCCTCCACCTGTCGGATCTCGGGCCGCGGCTGGGGTTCCGCTGGTGGCGGTTCACCGCCGGCGTCATGCTGGGGCTCGCGCTGGGGGTCAAGTGGTCCGGCCTGTACTTCATCGCGTTCTTCGGACTCATGACCGTCGCCTGGGACTGGGCACTGCGCAGCCGCTACGGCGTCCGGCGCCCCGTGGCGGGCGCCCTTCTCCGCGACTCCGTGCCCGCGTTCTTCTCGCTCGTCATCTGGCCCGTCCTGATCCACATGTTCACCTGGCTGCCGTGGTTCGCGAGTGAGAACTCCGTCTACCGGCATGTCGTGGGCACCAAGGTGGAGGACAACTGGCTGCCCGACTCCCTGCAGTCGTGGCTCTACTACCAGTCCTCCGTGCTGGACTTCCACTCCTCGCTCACCACCTCGGCGGGCAATCGGCACCCGTGGGAATCCAAGCCGTGGACCTGGCCGATGAGCCTGCGGCCGATGCTCTACTACGTCGAGCAGGGCGAGGAGGTCACCGGCTGTGGTCAGGACTCCTGCGTCCGCGCGATCATGCTCCTGGGCACGCCCGCGATCTGGTGGCTCGCGATCCCCGTCCTCGGGTGGGCGTTCTGGCGGGCGGTGATCTGCCGCGACGGCCGGTACGCGTTCCCGCTCGTCGGCTACATGGCCGGCTACCTGCCGTGGTTCTTCCAGCACGACCGTCAGATGTACTTCTTCTACGCCGCGGTGATGGTGCCGTTCTTCGTGATGATGGTCGCGCTGGTGCTGGGCGAGATCGCCGGTGGATCCGGCGACTCCCCCCGCCGGCGGATCATCGGCCTCGGGATCGTGTGCCTCTACCTCGCGCTGGTGGTGGCCAACTTCATCTACATGCTGCCCATCCTGTCCGGGATGCCCATCACCCCCACGGAATGGAGCCAACAGCTCTGGTTGCCGTCCTGGCGCTGAGCCGATCTCCACCCATGCCGGTCCCCGCCGACGCCGGACGCGCATCCGGCAGGACGCCGTCGGCTCACCCGCCCAGGACCCTGTCAATGCTGAACCTGCCCGCGCCGACCGCGGCGATCAGCAACACCCCCACCCCCAGCGCCACCACGAGCTCCCACCCGTTCTGGGTCACGAAGGGGCCGTTGGTGGCGTGGACGAAGTACAGGGCCCCCGCCATGTCCACCGCCAGCAGGATCCCGGCCAGCGGGGTCAGGATGCCCGCGATGAGCGCGATCCCGGCGATCAGCTCGACCCCGGCGACGACCGCCGCGGTGACCTCCGGTTGCGGGATCCCGTACCCGGCGAACTGCTCGCCCACGCGGCCCAGCCCCAGGGTGAAGAACTTCTGCCACCCGTGGGCCACGAACACCGCCCCGAGCCCGATCCGGGCCAGCAATATCGCGGCGTCGTTGAGGGTCTCCATCCCCCTCACGGGAGGATTCCCTCGCCGGCCTTGGTGATACGACGGCTCAGTAGCTTCATCGCGAGGATATAGAGAGGTGGCGCGAACTTCTGGGCGGCGAACGCCAGCCTGATGTCCGGCGAGGTGTAGACGATGTAGCGCCCCTTGCGCACACCCTCGATCGTCTTGGAGGCCGCCACCTCCGGGGTGACGGCATGGCGACGGAACTGGTCCACGGTCTTGGCGACCTTCGGATCCGAGCGGTCCACGCCCGCGATCTCCACGGTCTCCACCAGCGGGGTGTCCACGCCGCCGGGGCACACCAGGTGCACGCCGATCTGGTAGGGCGCCAGATCGAACCGCAGCACCTCGGCGATGCCGCGGATGCCGAACTTGGCCGCGCTGTAGGCGGCGTGCCAGGGCAGGCCGAGCAGGCCCGCGGCCGACGAGACCATGACCAGGGCAGCGGGTCGCCGAGCGGCCATCATCGCCGGGACGAACGCCTCGACCACGTGGATGGTGCCCATGAGGTTGACCTCGACCATCGACCGCCACACGCGGTGCTCGAGGAGGTCAGGCCGTCCCCAGGCCGAGTTACCCGCGACGTGGAAGACCGCGTGCGGGGCGCCGTGGGCGGCGACGACGCCCTCGCCGAACCGCATCACCGCCTCGTGGTCGGTGATGTCCAGTGCCTCCGAGGCGAGCAGCGTGCCACCGGCGTCCCGGCAGGCACCCGCCGCCGAGTCCAGGCCTGCTGCGTCACGGTCCGTCAGCACCAGCGAGGCGCCCTCGCCCGCCAACCCGATCGCCACGGCGCGGCCGATCCCGC
>NZ_JAALDV010000279.1:0-1904 GCF_014145045.1 Dietzia sp. DQ12-76 | reverse complement strand
GGCGGTTGGGGTCAGCCCGGACAGCGCTGGTCGCGATCGGCGGTCAGCTGATCGGCGTCCTCGGGGCGGTCGCCGTGCTCGTCCCCGGGAACGCGGTGGGGTGGGAGTGGGCCGCCGAGTTGTCCGTGGTGCTCGACGTGGGGTGCTCGACGGCCGTGATCGCCGTTCTGGCCGCCACCACCGCCACGCTGGTGTCCCCGTGGCGGCTGCGGGCGCGGGCGCTGCTCTACGGCTACGTGATCGTGTCGTTCCTGTTCCTCGGCCGTCTGGCGGACCTCACGCACCTCATCGCGTTCGCGGTGTTCCTGTTCGTGGGTGAACGGTTCTTCTCACTCACCGAGCGGGGCCTGAGGCCACGGACCCGGCGCGAGACGAGGTTGGTCGTCTCGGCCGGGATGTGGTTCATCGCCGCGGTGCACGTGGTGGTGTACTTCGTCCCCGCGGACGGCCCCCTGGGCCCGACCGAGGCCGACGACGTCAGCCTGGCCGGCATGCTCGTGTCGGTCCTGGTCGCCGCGGTGACCGCCGAACTGCTGCGCCGCGGCTTCCGGGCGGCGTGGATGGTCGCTCTCGCCTACGCCGTGCTCACCGCGGTGGCCACGCTCGTCGTCACGGTGTTGGTCGTGGCCGCGGACTTCGAGAGCCTCGGCGCCGTCACTGCGGGCACCGGACTGTTGTGGGCGGGCGAGGCCGTGCTGCTCGTGGCCGGCCGGGGGGCGTTCGGGGTCCGGATCCGGCGCCGGGTCACCGGGTCCTCGGTCCATTCGGAGGACGTGGTCGACCGCGTCCGCGCGCTGATCCGTCAGCACGGCGGCAGCACCATGTCCTGGATGATCACGTGGCAGCCGATGAACTACTTCTTCGGAGCCGGGGGCGTCGTGGGGTACCGCCTCCACGTGGGGACGGCGATCGCGCTGGCGGATCCCGTCGCCGCGCCCGGGGATCGCGGTCGTCTGCTCACCGAGTTCGTGGAGTTCGCCGAGTCGCAGGCCGCGGTGCCGTGCCTCTTCTCGGTGTCGGCCGAGACCGCCGAGACCATGAGGGAGCGCGGGTGGCGGGCGCTCCAGATCGCCGAGGACACCATCATGGACCTGCCCGACCTGGCGTTCGGCGGCAAGAAGTGGCAGAAGATCCGGAGCGCCATGAACAAGGCGCAGAAGAACGGGACGAGTTTCGTCTCCGGGCTGTTGCGGGAGCAGCCGTCCGCGATCCTGGGGCAGGTGCGCGAGATCTCCGAGCAGTGGGTGGGGGACAAGGAGCTCCCCGAGATGGGCTTCACCCTGGGCACGGTCGAGGAGGCGCTCGATGACGACGTGCGCATCGCCCTGGCGGTGGATTCCGACGGGGTCGTTCAGGCGGCGCTGTCGTGGCTTCCCGTCTACCGGGGTGGCACCGAGGGCGGCGTCCGCGGGTGGACCCTGGACGTGATGCGTAAGCGCAACGGTCCCGGCGCGAACAACATGATCGAGTTCCTCATCGCCCGCTCGGCGCTGGAGTTCAAGGACGAGGGGGCTGATTTCGTCTCGCTGTCCGGGGCTCCGTTGGCGCGCAGTGGCGACGACGACGAGGTGGCCACCCTCGACCGCGGCCTCGACCTGCTCGGCCAAGCCCTCGAGCCGTACTACGGATTCCGCTCGCTCCACCAGTTCAAGGCCAAGTTCAACCCGCGCATCGAGCCCGTGTTCCTGTGCTTCCGCGACGAGGCCGATCTGCCGCGAATCGGCGTGGCGATCGGCCGGGCGTACCTGCCGGGGGCGACGACCCGCCAGCTCGCCGCGCTGGCCAGATCCGGGAAGTCCGAGACCATCGACGCCTGAGGCGCCCTCCCCTCCATCAGAGGCGCCCGCGCTCGGTCACCGGCATCCGCTCCCGCAGAGGCATCCGCTCCCGCGCCTGCACACCCC
>NZ_JAALDV010000278.1:0-1945 GCF_014145045.1 Dietzia sp. DQ12-76 | reverse complement strand
GCGGGGTCTGCGCTCAGCGGGCCCCGACGCAGCTGCCGGTGGGGACGGGCTCCAACGAGTCCACCCCGCGCTCGAGCTGCGGCAGCACCTGCTCGACCGTGAGCGCGTACCCGGTGTCGGCGGCGTCCATCGCCGCACCGAAGACCACGCCCACGACCTGCCCCGCCGGCGTGATCAGCGGCCCCCCGGAATTGCCCTCGCGCACCGAGCCACGCAGGATGTACACCTCGCGCTCGACGGTCGCCTCACGGTAGATGTCCGGACCGCGCAGGGTCACCCTCTCCCGGATGCGTGCGGCGTCCGGCCGGTAGGGGCCGTTACCGGGGTAGCCCACCACGATGGCGTCGTCGCCGCTGCGGCCCTGCCGGTCGGCGAAGGGCAGGACCGGGGCCTGGAGACCCGGTACGCGCAGGACCGCCACGTCGACGCCCGGGTCATAGACCACCACGTCCGCGTCGAGTTCCCGGTCTCCGGCGACGACCCTCACCGAGTCCGTACCGGCCACCACGTGCGCGTTGGTCATGACCAGTCCGGGGGAGGCCACGAAGCCGGAGCCCTCCAGGGCGCGACTGCACGACTCGGCGCGGCCCAGGATCTTGAGCACGGACGGCTGCACCGCGGCCACGACCTCGGAGCCCGCGAGCACGGGATCGGGCGGGGGCACCTCCTGGAGCGGAGTCGTGCCGAAGGGGCCGAGGATGTCGGGGAACCCGGTGGTGCCGAGAACCGACGTGAACGCCGCGGGGATCCGCTGCATCTGCTCGGGCGCCACGTCGTCGATCTTCGCCAGCACCGACGACCCGCGTACCGCCTTGCCCAGTCCCGGGCCCTCCTGCGCGGCCACCGGGATGGCGACCAACCACGCCACCAGCAGCATCGCCGCGGCCTGGAACACGGCTCCGACGGTGCTGTCGAGCACCCTGGCCCCCGCCCCGGAGATGTAGCGCCGGGCGGCACGACCGATCGTCACGCCGGCGATCTGGCCGATGAGCACCATCACCGCGATCACGGCCAGCCCCGCCGCGAGCCGTCCGACGGGGGAATCGAGTTCCCTGACCAGATGAGGGGCCACGAGCAGGCCGGAGGTGGCGCCGATCGCCACCCCGAGCAGTGCGAAACCGGACGCCGCCGCCCCGTTGATCCATCCCGAGATCGCGGCCGCCGCGGCGAGCGCGTACAGCGCGATGTCGAGCCACTGCGAGCCCGTCACCGGTACCCCCTCCGGGGTTCGTCGGCGGGCAGGTCGAGCGGTTCCTCGTCCTCATCGCCGGTGAGGCCTGACCGGGCGCCGGGCACCCCGGCGACCGTCCTGTCCGCCAGCGGATCGGAGGACTCGCGTCGCGCCTCCTCCGCCGACAGCCAGGGCCGCTCCCCGTTCGCGGAGGCCGACAGGGTCTGCTCGAGATCACGCACGTCATCGGTGTCCCAGTCCAGGTCCCAGCCCGCGGAATGGAACATCGCGGCCAGGATCCCGGCGGTGAACCCCCACACCACCAGGTCCTCGTGCTGGAACGCGGGGCCCGTCCACCCGGTCGAGTGCCGCAGCAGGAAGCGATTGGCGGGGTCGAGCAACTCCCCCACCGGCACCGTCATCACCCTCGCGGTCTCGGCCGGATCCACCGACGAGACCTCCATCGGCTCCCGCCAGTAGGCCAGCACCGGGGCGACGGAGTAGTTGGAGACGGGGATGTACAACTCGGGCAGCACCGCGAGCACGTCCACACCGTCGCTCTCCAGTCCCGTCTCCTCCCACGCCTCGCGCAGGGCCGCCTCGACCGGCCCGCTGTCCGTGTCGTCGACCCCGCCACCGGGGAACGAGATCTGCCCGGAGTGGCTGCGAAGGGTCGGTGCGCGGTGCGTGAGCAGCACGCGGGCATCCTCCGGGGGACGCGGGCCGGGGGCGTGCGCCGACCCCGAGAACAGCACCAGCACCGCGGCGTGGCGG
>NZ_JAALDV010000277.1:0-1093 GCF_014145045.1 Dietzia sp. DQ12-76 | reverse complement strand
TGGGGGGAGCCACAGTCCCCACGCGGAGTGAACGTCGTCGGGCACCGGCCCGGCGGGGCTCTCCGGTCGACCGTCGGCGCGCTCGGAGGGCCCGTCGGTGCGTTCGGGTGGACGCCACGGCCCGCTGCCCGTCACCGCTGGCCCCACCCGTCGGCGAGGAGGCGTGCGGCGTGCAGCGCCCAGTAGGTCAGGACGATGTCCGCTCCGGCCCGACGGATGGAGGTCAACGACTCCATCACCGCCGGGTCGTGATCGATCCACCCCCGCTCGGCGGCGGCGGAGATCATCGCGTACTCCCCGGAGACCTGATAGGCGGCGACGGGGACGTCCGAGAGCTCGGCGGTCTGGCGCAGCACGTCGAGATAGCTCATCGCCGGCTTGACCATGACCATGTCGGCGCCCTCGTCCAGGTCCAGGCGGACCTCCCGCAGGGACTCGCGCAGGTTGGCGGGGTCCTGCTGATAGGTACGCCGGTCACCGCGCAGCGAGGATCCGACGGCCTCACGGAACGGCCCGTAGAACGCGCTCGCGTACTTGGCGCTGTACGCCAACACGGCCACGTCGTGGAAGCCCTCGCGGTCCAGCGCCTCGCGGATGGCGACGATCTGACCGTCCATCATCCCGCTCGGCCCCACCACATGGGCTCCCGCGGCGGCCTGCGCCACGGCGAGTTCGGCGTATGCGGCCAGGGTGGCGTCGTTGTCGACGACCTGTTCGCCCCGCGGATCGGTACCCAGGACGCCGCAGTGGCCGTGGTCGGTGAACTCGTCCAGGCAGGTGTCGGCCATCACCACGAGGTCGTCACCCACCTCCTCGCGGACGGCCGCCAGCGCCCGGTTGAGGATGCCGTCGGCCGCGGCGCCGCAGCTGCCGACGGCGTCCTTGTCCGCGTCGTGCGGAACCCCGAAGAGCATGATCCCGCCGAGTCCCGCCTCGGCGGCGGCGACGGCCTCGGCTCGCAGGGAGTCGACCGTGTGCTGAACGACCCCGGGCAGGGAGGAGATGGGCTTCGGCTCCGCGATCCCGTCGGCGACGAACGCCGGAAGGACCAGCTGCCTGGGGGCGAGCGTGGTCTCGGCGACGAGCCTGCGCA
>NZ_JAALDV010000276.1:0-1691 GCF_014145045.1 Dietzia sp. DQ12-76 | reverse complement strand
TAGACCGATCACCACGGCGGCACCACCGAACGCCGCGGCGAGCACCATCGTCGAGGGAATTCGTCTGGTCCAGCGGTTCGCGGCGACGACCGGGGCGAGCAGCAACGCCACCACCAGCAGGGTTCCGACGGCCTGGTACGAGGCCACCACGGCGAGGGTCACCAGTCCCACGAGCGCCACCTGCGCGACCCTCGGCCGCAGCCCCAGGGTCTGGGCGACGCGGGGGTCGAAGGCCACGGCGACGAACGCGCGGTGGAAGCGGGCCGCCACCGCCAGGGTCACCACCAGCGCGAGGGCCAGGGTGACGAGTTCGGGACCGCGGATGGCCAGGATGTCGCCGAAGAGGATGGCGGTGGCGTCCGTGGCGAAGCTGCCGGAGTGGGAGACGATGATCACCCCGACCGACAGCATCGTGACGAACAGCAGCCCGATGGTGGTGTCGTAGGACAACCGGCCGCGCCTCTGCAACGCCCCGATCCCCGCGCTCATGGCCACCGCACTGACCGCGCCGCCGACCATCGCCGGAAAGCCGAGCACGGTGGCCAATGCCACTCCGGGGAGCATCCCGTGCCCGATCGCCTCGCCGAAGAACGCCATTCCCCGGATGACGACCCAGGTGCCGACCACTCCACAGATCGCCGCAACGAGCAGGCCGCCGACGAGAGCTCGGGCGACGAACGCGGTGCTGAACGGATCGAGGATCAGGGACACGAGGCCGTACACTATCTGTAACGACATTCGTTATCAACAAGGAGTGCAGACCATGCCCCTCTCGGGTCCGGCCCTCAGCGCCCACGGGTTGTGTTACGGCTATGAGGGCCGTGAAGTGCTCCACGACGCGGCGGTGGAGATGGCGTACGGGACCGTCACCGCTTTCGCCGGGCCGAACGGATCCGGCAAGTCCACTCTCGTGGAGCTCCTCGCCGGCGTCCGCGTTCCCCTCCGCGGCGAGGTGCGTCGGCGGGGCACCGTCTCACTCGTCGTCCAGCGACCCGCTGCGCCGGAGACCCTCCCCCTCACGGTCCGGGACACCGTCTCCATGGGGACGTGGGGGCGACGGATCGGTAGGCGGGAGGCCCGCGAGGTCGTGGCCGAGATGATCGGGGCGGTCGGCCTGGACGGCCTCGAGTCCCGCTCCCTGACGGAGCTGTCCGGAGGTCAGCGACAGCGCGCCCTCCTCGCCCAGGCGTTGGCGAGTCGCGCCGACATCGTGTTGATGGACGAACCCGATGCCGGACTGGATTCCGCCAGTCGGCGGCACGTCCACGAGTTGCTCACCGATCAGGCCCGTCGACGGGGCGTCGCCGTGGGCTGTGCGTCACATGACGAGCGGTTCGTCGCCACCGCCGATCACGTGGTGAGGTTGGAGGCCGGTCACGTGACGAGCTGCGCCACGTACACCCCCGACACCGCGAGCGCCGCCACGCCGAGTCCGGTGCGCAGCCCGAGCTCCGGGATGCGCGGTTGCAGCAGCACTCCCAGGTAGCCGCCGATCAGACCGCCCAGTCCGCAGACGATGCCGACTCCCCACGCCGGTGCGACCGGATCGGTCGAGAACCGTGCGAGCACGGTGAACACCACCGCGCCGACCACCGAGGTGATCCAGGTGGTGGCCAGGGCCGCGGGGGCGACGACCCCCACGGCCAGGCCCCCGGCGACCAGCAGGGGCGAGAGGATCGAACCCCCGCCGA
>NZ_JAALDV010000275.1:0-1311 GCF_014145045.1 Dietzia sp. DQ12-76 | reverse complement strand
GGTCTCCGGGGTGCGGACGCCGAGGACGCCGTTACCCGGCAGTCGACCGAGCAGTCCCAACAGGCCGGTCACCCCGACCACGAGGGCGAGACACGCCAGGAGCACCACGACCACCACGAGCACTGCGTTCACGCCCCCGAGGGTACGCCCGCGACGGGGGATTTCCGATTCGCCTCATCCCCCGTCGGACCCTCCCCGGCAGAGCCCTCGATGAGCGCGAACAGGCGCGCGAGCTCGCGCTTGCCCTGCTCGTCGAGGCGGTCCAGGAACTCCCGGCGCACGGTGGCGACGTGGTCGGGTGCGGCCTCCGCGATCTCCCGCATGCCCTCCTCGGTGGCGGAGACGAAGGCGCCCCGGCCATCGGTGGGGCAACTCGTCCGCTGGACCAGTCCCCGTCGGACCATCCGGGTGACCTGGTGGGAGAGCCGGCTCCGCTCCCATTGCAGGACATCGGCCAGCGCGGTCATCCGCAGCGGTCCGTCGGCCTCGCTGAGGTATACGAGCACCTCGAACTCCGGCTCCGTCAGGCTCGACGTGGCCTTGAGGTCCCGCTGGATGGCCAGGTGGAGGCGGCCCTGGATCGCGAGATAGTCGCGCCAGAGCGCCTTCTCCTCATCGGTCAGCCATCTGACGCCGTCGGTCACCGGGGATTCTCTCATGGGCCCAGTCTACGCCCATAGTTGACACGACACCTAGTGCGGCGATAGAAGTGTGTGACGCATCATCCGGATGCGTGACCCGAAAGGACTGACCCCGTGAGCGCCTCAGAATCCGTCGCCCCGACGCCCGCCCCCCGTACCGGCGCGGCCGCCACCCTCGTCGCCGTACCCGGACCCGTCCGCGACATCGGCCTCCTGCTGACCCGGGTCCTGCTCGGCGTCGTGCTGATCGCCCACGGCTGGGAGAAGCTCGTCACCAACGGCGCGGGTGCCACCGGCGAGTTCTTCGACTCCGTCGGCGTCCCGGCCGCCCAGGCCGCCGCTGTGTTCGCCGGCGTGGTCGAGCTGGCCGGAGGAATCCTGCTGGTGGCGGGCCTGCTCACCCAGGTGGTGGCGGCGCTCGTCGTCGTCGTCATGTTCGGCGCCTACCTTTTCGTCCACCAGGGCGCTGGCATCTTCGCCACGAACGGCGGGTGGGAACTCGTCGCCGTGATCGCGCTGGCCGCCACGGTCTTCGGCCTGGCCGGCCCCGGGCGATACAGTCTCGACGCGCTGATCGTCGCTCGCCGTACCGCCGGGCGCCGGACGGCGACGGCCTGATCGGTCCCGGCCCCGCACACAGCGGTGCCCACACGCCGAGGAGGCCCGGCCC
>NZ_JAALDV010000274.1:0-2374 GCF_014145045.1 Dietzia sp. DQ12-76 | reverse complement strand
TCCCCCGACCCCGCCGCCGCGGCCACCAGGGTGTGCAGGTCGCGGTCGCTGGTCTCGACCCCGGTGCCCACGTTGAACCGCAGCCCGGCGGCCGCCGGAACCGTCGCCGCGCGCACGAAGGCGTCGACCACGTCGTCGACGAACACATAATCGCGGGTATTGCCCCCGTTCCCGAACACGCGGGTCGGCTGCCCCGCGAGCAGTCGCTGCGCGAAGATCGCCACCACCCCGGCCTCACCGTGCGGGTCCTGCCGCGGGCCGTACACGTTGGCCGGTGCCACGCCCGCCCACTCGATGCCGTACAGCTTGGCGAACATCTCGAGGTACACCTCGCCGGCGACTTTGCCCGCCGCGTACGGGCTCATCGGATCCACCGGCCGCGACTCGGCCACCGGCAGCTCGGCCACGGGACCGTAGATCGATCCTCCCGAGGAGGTGAAGACGATCCGCCGCACCCCGGCTCGTCGGGCGGCCTCGGCGAGCCGGACCGTTCCCACCACGTTGACCTCGGCGTCGTACACCGGGTCCTCCACGGACAGACGCACGTCGATCTGCGCGGCCAGGTGGAACACGACCTCGGGAGCGACCTCGGCGACCAGGTCCACGATCCCGGGGTCGATCAGGTTCATCCTGTGGAAGCCGAACCGGGCCCCGGCCTCCCGCGCGCTCGCGAGGTTCTCGAGGCGACCCCGCGAGAGGTCGTCCACGACGCTCACCTCGTGACCCTCGGACAGCAAGCGATCCACCAGGGTCGACCCGATGAACCCGGCTCCACCCGTCACGAGTGCCTTCATTGACGAACCCCTCCCGAAGCGCGGCGACGCCGCCGCGGCGTCCCGTCGGACGACAGCTCCGAGGATACGACCCGGACCCGGTCGGGCCGCTCACTCCCCGCCGTACAGCTCGGTGGCGCGGGTGAGGGGGGTGCGCCTGTCCGGCGGGAACGGGGAGTCGGCCAGGATCCGATCGATCTCCTCCTGCGTGAAGGCTGCACGGACGGCGAAGATCCGCACCTGGGAGTCCGAGTAGACCTTGACCAGGCCCGGGGTCTGATCGAGCCGGAGGAGGTGCTCGTTGGGCTTCTGGAACCCCCAGTAGTTGGGCGGGCTGACGTAGACGTAGGTCACGCCGAGTTCGTCGAGCGCGGAGTCGACGCGTGGGTCGGTACCGGCCCGATCCATGCTGAAGAACAGAGCGGTCGTGAGCGGGGCGGTGGACCCGGGCTGGAGATAATGTCGTGCGGTCGAGGGCAGACCGTGGGTGGCGTACATCCACCCCGACCCCTCGTCGGGGTTGGTGTAGACGAGTCCCGAGTAGGCCTGCGGTTGCCGGGAGAGCCACTCGAAGGCGCGCAGATCGTGACCGTCGACCATCCGACCCGCGCGTTGGTTCGCACCCGCCGCCGAGGCGTACTCGGGCGAGGCCTGCACGACCCACGACCCGGTGGCCACCAACGCGGCCAGCGCCACGGCGACCCGCAGACCCGCCGCACCGGTTCCGCGCGAGTCGGTGATCGGGTCGATCAGGCGGGCCGCCCACCCCGCCAGCGCCTGGACGACCACTCCCACCCCCACACCGACGGCGGCCGCCACGAGGACCGCCAGGAGCACCCCGATCCGCCGCGGGTCGTTGTAGTAGATGCTGCCGATCCCGCGCAGGACGCCGCCGGTCCAGTTGCCGAACATGCTCATGGAATTGACGCACACCACCAGCACCCCGGCCCAGAGCAGGATCGGCCACAGCACGAGGCGCCGGACCAGGACGAGCACGCCGAGCACCGCGAGGGCCAGCAGCACCCAGCGCACTCCCCAGTCCTGCACGTGCCGTACCTGCAGCGCCACGGCCCGGCCCCAGACGGCGGCCCGGTCGGCGTCGATCTCGAACTGGAAGGCCGAAATCTCGTCCGCGTCCTCGGAGACGGTGAGGACCTGGGGCAGCAGTGTGAGGACGCCCGCGAGTCCGACCCCCGCCAGGACGAGGAAGTCCCGCAGCCGGCCCCGTACCGGGCGCCACAGGCCCTCGAACAACCACCAGAACAGCACGATCACCGCGGCGGTGACCATCGCCGACGGGTGGATACCCCCGACGCCGACCAGGCCCAGCGCGGCGGCGGGGACGAGGCGACGGTCGGACAGGGAGGCCACCACGACAGCGGCCACCAGCCCCGCCAGTCCGTTGGCCACCCCGGACGGCGTCGCGGCCACCATGACCTCCACGAACGGCAGCCCCGGGAACAGGGGGGTCGCCATCGCGGCGACGGCCGCGGAGGTCGCGACGGCCGGACGGGAGAACCGCCGGTGGGTGATGAGCCACGCGAGCGCGGCCACGCCGAGTGGGAACACCAGCGCCATGGAGCCGATCTGGACGAGGTTGA
>NZ_JAALDV010000273.1:0-3423 GCF_014145045.1 Dietzia sp. DQ12-76 | reverse complement strand
CAGCTCGCGGACCCGCCCGTGGACGCTGCCTCCGACCGGCCCGTGCGCCGGCAGCATGAGCGTGTCCGGACGGTCCAGCATCGCCTCAAGTGAGGCGAGGTAATCACCCAGTGGGTTGTCCCACCCACCGAGTTCGAAGCCGATGGACGGGGAGATCCTGGGAAGCACGTGGTCGCCTGTGAACGTCACGCCGAGGGCGGCATCGTCGAACACGAGGTGCCCCTTGGTGTGGCCGGCGGTCCGCCGCGCCTGCATCGGCCGTCCCGCCACCGACACCGGGCCGTCCTCGGTCCACGTGTCCGGCAACTCCCAGTCCTCGGCCACCCAGGGCTCGGCGAGCGCCTCGACACGGGACGCCTCGGCGATCTCCGCGGCTCCCGCCCGTCGGAGCTGATCGAGCGAGTCCGTGGGGACGCTGGTGCGCAGTTCGAGGAGCTCGGTCAGTCCGGGGCGCTCACCACCCCCCAGGTGGATGCGGCTCCCGACGCGCCTGCGGAGCTCCGGCCCCATCGTGTAGTGGTCGCGGTGAATGTGCGTCACGTGGACGTCGGTCACCTCGTCGAGCCCGATGTCGACCGAGTTCAGACCGCCGCGCAGGATCTCGAGGTTGCCCGAAACGTTCCACCCGGCGTCGATCAGCGAGACCCCGTGCGGGCCCTCGACCACGTAGACGTTGATCGCACGCAGGCCGTCCTGCGGCATCGGGAGCGGGATCCGGTGGACACCTTCGGCCACCGGATGGCACCCGAGTTCGGCCCAGTCCGCTCCCGAGGCGGTCACGAGTCGCCGACCATGACCTGCTCCTCGCCCATCACCATGATGGCGCGACCTCCCATGGAGCCGACGTGCTCCGCGGCCTTCGCCCATTCCGGGCTCTCGAGCATGGCGTCGTAGGCCTCCTTCGAGTCGAAGCTGAGAACCGACACACCGTCCCATCCCAGGGAGTGCCTGGTGGGACCGGTCTCCTTGACCGCGGTGTGCGACCACCGGCGCAGACCGGGCAGCGGATAGGTCACCTCGGCGTGCTCCCCGCGCCACCAGGTGATGAACTCCTCGTGAGTCCAGTCGCTGGGCTTCGACGCCATGACGATGAGGTTGTACACGATACCTCCATAGTTGAATTCACTTCAGGAATTGGTGTCACAGTACCACCGCGGGATGCCGAAGACCCCTGTTGCGCGGCCCCCGCGCGGACCGGAGCGCCTCAATGCACCAGCCGGAAACACGCCCCCATGACCGAGTCCGAGACCTCGGGCAGGGTTCGACTGCCGCCGGGGCGGTACCAGTTCCACACGGAGTTGATCAGGCCCAGGACGAACCTCCCGAGTTCGACCGGGTCGCGCCGGGGGAACTCCCCCGAGTCCATCCCGCGCTCGAGGAGGCCGGTCCAGTCGCGCTCGACCACCCGGACGAGTTCACGTGCCCTGACCCGCTCCTCCTCCTCCCGCTCGGAGGAGCGAGGGGTGGCGAGCATGTCGATGTGGTGGAGAAGGATCCGCGCCTGGAGCGCCTCGGTCTCGGTGATGTCGTAGGCACTGGAGATCGCCGCCCGCAGCGCGGTCTCGGCGTCGCCCACTCCCTCGACCGCCACCGTGAAGCGCTCGTGATACCTGGTGAGTTCGGCGCTCATGATGGTGAGCAGGCAGTGCGCCTTGGACTCGAAGTAGTGGTAAAGCGCGGTCTGCCCGATCCCCACCTCGCCGGCGATGGTCGCCCACTTCGTGTGCTCGTAACCGACGCTGCCGAAGTTCGCCACGGCCGCCTCGAGGATGACGTTCCTTTTGGATCTCGGGCCCTCGGTCTTTGTTGGCGCCATCGCCTTTACCCCCATGTGAGTGATGATCCGTCCAGGTTAAGCGAAAGTGAGTTCAGGTCACAGTGGTATCGATCCACACCACAGGTGACCTCGCCGTCCCGCCGAACCGATCAGTCCGCGAACATCTCCGCCGCGAGGGTCGCCGCTCCCTTGCGGTCCAACTTGCCCACCCTGGACTGCGGGAGCACGGAGACCGACCGTACGAACTCGGGCCACTTGAACTTCGGGAAGTCCGCCGCCTCCAGGTGCCCACGGATCTGCTCGAGTCCGAGCGGTTCACCTTCCGACACGACGAGTGCCGCCGTCCGCTCTCCGAGTACCGGGTCGGGCACCGGGACCACGCACACCTGGTGGATCCCCGGGATGGCGGCGAGCGCGCTCTCCACCTCGTTGATGTCGATGTTGCGTCCACCGCGGATGATGAGGTCCTTCTCGCGCCCTCGGATGCTCACGCTGCCGTCGTCGTGGATCACCGCCCTGTCGCCGGTGGACAGGAAGCCGTCGGCATTGACGTCGGGCGCGACCGGGGCGCCCTCGCGGGCGTACCCCACGAACAGCGAGGGCCCGCGTACCTGCAGGGACCCGAGCTCACCCGGTTCGAGCACGGCACCGGCGGCGTCCACCACCCGCACCTCGGTCCCGGGGAACGGGCGTCCATCCCGTCCCAGGCGCACCTCCACCTCGTCCGAGGGGGACGGGGTGGTGTGACCCAGGCATTCGGACATCCCGAACACCCGGAGCAGGGTCGTACCCAGGGTGACCTCGGCGTCGTGCAGCGCCTTCTGGTTCATCGGGCCGCCGCCGACGGTCATGGCCCGCATCGCCGACAGCGCACCCTCGGCACCGTCGACCAACGTGAGTTGCAGAGCCATGGTGGGGACCAGCATCGTCCAGGCCACGCGGTGCTCGCGCAGGAGCGCGACCGCCGTCTCCGGCTTCCACCTGTCCAAGGCCACCATCGCGCCGCCGAGCATGGTCGGCAGGTACATCCCGAAGCAGATCGCGGCCGCGGAGGACAGCGGCACCAGCGCACCCACCGGGTCACCGGGCCGAAGGCCCACGGCCTCGATCGTCGAGCGGCATGCGTAGCGCAGGGCGTCCTCGGTCTGGATCACACACTTCGGGCGGCCGGTCGACCCGGAGGTCATGGCCGCCACCGCTCCCCCGTTCCAGCGGTCGACCCCGTTCGAACGACCGTCCGCCGGCCCCGCGACGACCCAGCCGTCCAGTGCCCGGCCGACCTCGACGAACCCGTGCTCGGCCAGCCCCCACACCTCGGCGGTGTCGGTGGCGGCCACCACGACGTCCGGCCGCAGATCCTCTGCGGCGAGATCGAACTCCGAGCGCGTCGCGTGTCCGCTCATCACCGCGAGCATTCCGCCGGCCAGTCCCACGGCCACTGCGGCCGACACCGTCCGCCACGAGTTGTCCGCACGGATGAGGACGGTCGGCGGGCCGTCCACCGCGGCCTCGATCACCCCGGCGAGCGCCCGCGCCCCGGCGAGGATCTCCCCGAGGTCGTGGGCACCGTCCCCGTCCACCACGGCGACGTCACCGGGCGTGCGGGCCGCGCGGTCGATGACGTCCTGGGCGAGCTGCTTCATTGG
>NZ_JAALDV010000272.1:0-8098 GCF_014145045.1 Dietzia sp. DQ12-76 | reverse complement strand
TGGGCGCCCGCGTCTCCCGTCGGCCCCCGCCGGCACTCGTCAGCCCGCGACGACCGGGTCCGCCCGGATGGCGGCCAGTCCGTTGATCTCCCGCCAGTAGCGGTCCCCGGTCTCGGCCACCGTGTCGAGCCTCAGCAGGGACCTCTGGTCCACCACGTACACCTCGCGGCCCGCGGCGGCGACCGCCGTGACGGGTCCGGCGATGTTGCGCTGGGACAGCGGCGTGGTCATCGCGCCGTCGACGGTGATCGTGGTGACGGGTACCTCAGTGGTGTTCTGACCGATCACGACCGTCGAGCGGTCCCGCCACGCCACGACGGCGGCCGTCTCCCCCAACGCCCTGCCGATCTGCCGGAACGTCCCGGCGAGCGGCTGCCCGGTCTCCGCGGAGAGGGCGCCGATGAACACCTTGCCGTCGACCACCACCGCCAGCTGCGCCCCGGACGGATCGATCCTCAGACCGGTGAACCGGGAGCCCAGGGCGCGGAGCGGGGCGCCGTCCATCTCCTGGACGGACGGGGCCTGCACCCCGATGCCCACCCGCACCAGCCTCGTGTCGTCGACCATCACCCAGGCGCGCCCGTCCACGGGGTGGAAGGTCGGCCCGGTGAGGGTCCGGGCGACAAGGGCTTCGTCGGGCTCGCCGTCGACCGCGCCGATGAGCAACCGCTGGGGCGCCGCGGGGTCCTCGCCGGCGATGACCGCCAGCGCTTCCCCGTCGTGCGACAGGGTCGCATTCCGTCCCCCGCGGACCTGCGACCACGGGCCGCCCGCCGGTCTGGCGCCGGAGGCGTCCAATCTCACCAGGCCGTCGGCGGCGGTGAGCGCGTAGCGCATCGGTTCGACCGGCGGATACGGGTCGAACGTCCGTACGTCCTCCGTCGTCCACCCGTCGACGAAGCGTTCGTCGAGCGGCGCGCCGTCGCGTTCGAGCCGGTACGGCCCGGGAACGTCCGCGCGGGCCAGGGTCCACACGACCTGCGCGGCGAACTGCGTGGTGGCCTGGCTGCTCAGCACCGGCAGGCCCGTGAAGTCGATGGCGGTCCCGGCTCCCTGCTGCCCATCGGCGGAATCGTCGGGGCGAACCGAGACCGATGCCGGGATCCGGGACAGGACGGCGGACTCGAGGCCCGGTCGGGGCCCGGTGGCGAGCAGGTTGACCAGCGAGAACTCCAGATCGGTCCGGTCCGCGGCGGTCCACCGCGTGTCCGGTACCAGCGAGTCACCGGATCCGGAGAGGAAGAACAGGTCGCGCTGGGCGTAGGTGGAGACGAACTCGGTCCGCTCGATCACGACACCCGGGGGAAGCCGGTCGATCCGCCACTGGCCGTCCTGCCGGGCCAGGCCGATCGTCACCTCGAGTTGCCCGACGTCCTCCCTGAAGATGCCACCGGGGTCGAGCGACCCGACCTTCTCGGCGCGCAGGGTGTACTCCGCCCGGTCGGCGCCGCGGCCGCCCTCGGCGCTGAGATCTGCCCGCAGGACGATGGTGGTCTCCGCCGAATCGTCCCAGGTGTCCGCCGCCTCCGGGGTGAGGAACTGCCGGGCCGCGGCGTGGCGCTGGTCCGCGATCGCCGCGGCCTTGAGGAAGTCGCGGACCAGGAGGTCCGGTTCCTGGTCGGGAACCGGGGTGGGGACGGCCAGCCCGGCACCGGACGGAGAGAAGGTGTCGATGACCTGGGGGGATGACGACGAGGGCAGGGTCGCGCAGCCGGTCGCGGCCAGCACGGTGGCGCAGATCGTCGCGATCGCGACGAGGAAGGCCCGGCTGCGGCTCACGAACGGACCTCCTCGGAACCGGGGACACGCGCCAGGGGCGTCGGGGACCCGGTCCGCACCAGCCGCGCCTCGTCCTCCGGCGTCAGCGGCAGCGGGCTCGAGGTGAGGGTGCCGCCGTGCCGACGGGGAATGGTCAGGCGGAAGCACGACCCCTCGCCCGGGCTCCCCCAGCAGTCCAGACGACCGCCGTGGAGCTTGGCGTCCTCGAGCGCGATCGCCAGACCGAGCCCGGTCCCGCCCGACCGACGGACCCGTGACGGATCGGCGCGCCAGAAGCGGTTGAACACCAGCGACTCCTCGCCGGGCTTGAGCCCCACCCCGTGGTCGCGGACCGAGACCGCGAGGGCCGCCTCCGACCCCCGGAGAGTCACCCGCACCGGCTTGGACTCAGAGTGGTCGAGGGCGTTGGCGATGAGGTTGCGCAGGATGCGCTCGACCCGACGGGAGTCCACCTCGGCCATCACCGGTTCGGACGGCATGTCCAGCTCCACCTGCACTCCCGCGGACTCCGCGATGTGCGACACGGTGGACACCGCGTCCTCGACCGCCCCCCGGACGTCCAACGATGCCACCGACAGTTCCGCCATACCGGCGTCGTGGCGGGAGACCTCGAGGAGGTCGGTGAGCAGGCTCTCGAAACGGTCGAGCTCGGACTCCAGCAACTCCACCGCGCGCTTGGTCGGGGGATCCAGGTCCCCGGCCGAGTCGGAGATGATGTCGGCCGCCATCCTGACCGTGGTCAGCGGAGTACGCAGCTCGTGGGAGACGTCCGAGGTGAACCGCTTCTGCAGGTCCCCGAACTCCTCCAACTGAGTGATCTGATCGGACAGGCTCTGCGCCATGTCGTTGAACGCCATGGCCAGTCGGGCGACATCGTCCTCTCCCCGGATCACCATCCGTTCCTTGAGGTGGCCGTTGGCGAACCGCTGCGCGATCGACGCCGCCTGGCGGACCGGGAGCACCACCTGTCGGGCGACCATCCACGCGATCGCCGCACTGAGGACGATGATCGCCAGGCCCGCGGTCGCGACGATCCCGCGCATGATCCCGAGGGTCTGTTCCTCGGCGATGAGCGGGTAGACCAGGTAGAGCTCGAGACCGGGGATCGAGGAGTCCGTGGGGGTGCCGATGATGAGCGCCGAGGTCTCCTCGTCGCGGAACACGACCGGCTCGATCTTCTGCGCCACGAGTCCCCGCTGCACCAGCGCCTGGAGATCCGCCGGCACCCGCGCGTCGGCCGGGCTGACGACCTGCCCGCGGCCGGTCTGGTCGGGGACCACCAGGATCGGCTCGAAGGTCCCCGCGTGGACGGATTCACCCTCCGCGGCGATTCCCCGTTCCCCCAGGGCGCTTCGCGCCTGGTCGAGACGGGACTGCTCGCTCGTCCCCTCGTCGGTCGCGGCGATCTGCGCCTCGACGGTGACCCGTAGCCTGCCCGTCTGCTCGACCGCGGCGTCCAGCTTGGTGGAGAGCAACTGGGCGGCCATCTGGCTCTGCAGCATGAACGCGATCGTGAGGATCACCCCCATGGACAGCGCCAGGGTGGAGGTGACCACCCTGAGCTGGAGGGAACGCCGCCACATCCGGGCGATCCGCATCCCCAGGACCGTGAGATCCAGGTCCCGGAGTCGCTCTCTGAGCGTCGGCGACGAGTCGGCCACGTCCCTGGTGTCGCGCTCGTCGCCGGAGGACGCCGACGCGTCGTCCGTGCGACGGTCGATCACGAGACCGGACCGGCCTTGTACCCGACGCCGCGAACGGTGAGGACGACCTCGGGGTTCTCCGGGTCCTTCTCGATCTTGGCCCGCAGGCGCTGGACGTGGACGTTGACCAGCCGGGTGTCGGCCGAATGGCGGTAGCCCCACACGTGTTCGAGGAGGACCTCGCGGGTGAAGACCTGGCGGGGCTTTCGCGCGAGCTCCACGAGCAGGTCGAATTCGAGCGGGGTGAGCGGGATGGGGGTCCCGTCCCGCGTCACGGTGTGGGCGGGCACGTCGATGCTCACGTCCCCGATGTGCAGGAGTTCGCTCGGCTCGTCCTCGCCGCGACGCAGCCGCGCCCGGATGCGGGCCACCAGTTCCTTGGGCTTGAACGGCTTCATGATGTAGTCGTCGGCCCCGGACTCGAGTCCCAGGACCACGTCCACGGTGTCGGTCTTGGCCGTGAGCATGACGATCGGCACCCGTGACTCACCGCGGATGTCCCGACACACGTCGATCCCGCTCCGGCCCGGGAGCATGAGGTCCAGCAGGACCAGATCGGGCTGGACCGCACGGAAGGTCTCGATGGCCTGGACGCCGTCGCCCACGACCTCGGTCTCGAACCCCTCGCCCCGCAGGACGATGGTGAGCATCTCTGCCAGGGCGGCGTCGTCGTCGACGACGAGGATCTTCGGGGTCATTGTCACCACTTGTGTCGGCGTGTATGTCGGCATGCGTTCATGAAGACCTTACCCGTCCCGTGCGCGCGGGACGGGCCCACGCCTCGGCTCGGGGCCCGACAGCTCAGTGTCCGACCACCACGTCGGCCAACCGTCGCACATCGGGGTCGACGCCCGACACCTGCCAGGGCGAGCGCCATCCGGTGCTGGCCAGTCGACGGTAGATCTCCCCGGTCGCGGTCTGGAGAGCGGCGTCCCTCTCATAGCGGTCCCGGGTCCGACCCGGGTCCGCCGTCTCCCTGGATCCCGCCCTCTCGGCCGCCAGCGCGACAGGGGTGTCGAGCAGGATCTGCAGGTCCGGTGTGGGCAACCCGAGTCGGTCGAACTCGAGCTCACCGATCCAGCGGAGAACCTCGTCCTGCCTGCCGGGGCCGAGCCGGGCCGCCGTGTACGCGGCGTTGGACGCCACGTAGCGGTCGAGCAAGACAACGTCGTGAGAGCCGATCAGGTCGCGCAGCTCACCCAGCGCCGCGTGCCGGTCCAGGGCGAACAGCAGGGCCATCGCGTGCGGCGAGTCGGCGGCGCCGGCCTGACCGCCGTGCAGGGCGTCCGCGGCCAGGTCGGCGTGCAGGGTCCCGTACCGGGGGAAGGCGAGCCGACCGACCGACACACCCCGGTCGGTGAGCTCACCGACCAGAGCGGTCGTCAGGGTGTTCTTGCCCGCACCGTCGAGCCCCTCGACGACGACCAGTCGCGCGACCACCGGTCTGCGGGTCAGTACCGGTAGTGGTCGGGCTTGTACGGGCCCTCGACGTCCACACCGATGTACTCGGCCTGGTCCTTGGCCAGCGTGGTGAGGGATCCACCGAGGGCCTCGACGTGCAGTCGCGCGACCTTCTCGTCGAGGATCTTGGGCAGCAGGTGGACCCCGACCGGGTACTGGTCGGCGTTGCTGAACAGCTCGATCTGGGCGATCACCTGGTCGGAGAAGCTGTTGGACATGACGAACGAGGGATGGCCGGTGGCGTTGCCGAGGTTGAGCAGACGGCCCTCGGACAGCACGATGATCGAGCGGCCGTCATCATCGAAGACGAACTCGTCGACCTGGGGCTTGATGTTGATGCGCGTGACGCCCTCGGCGGACTCCAGTCCGGCCATGTCGATCTCGTTGTCGAAGTGGCCGATGTTGCCCAGGATCGCCTTGTTCTTCATCCGCGTCATGTGGTCGAAGGTGATGATGTCCTTGTTGCCGGTGGCGGTGATGATGATGTCGGCCGACTCGATGGCCTCGTCGACCGTCACCACGTCGAAGCCGTCCATGAGCGCCTGCAGCGCGTTGATCGGGTCGATCTCGGTGACCTGGACGCGCGCGCCCTGACCGGCCAGGGCCTCGGCGCATCCCTTGCCCACGTCGCCGTACCCGCAGACCAGGGCCTTCTTGCCGCCGATGAGGGCGTCGGTGCCGCGGTTGATGCCGTCCAGCAGCGAGTGGCGGGTGCCGTATTTGTTGTCGAACTTGCTCTTGGTCACCGCGTCGTTGACGTTGATCGCGGGGAACGGCAGCACCCCCTCGGAGTGGAAGTGGTACAGGCGGTGCACGCCGGTGGTGGTCTCCTCGGTCACGCCCTGGACGGATTCGGCGATGGCCGTGTACTTGCCCGGGTGGGCCGGCACGGACTCGCGCAGCAGAGCGTGGAAGACCTTCTCCTCCGCGGACCAGGCGGGGTCGTCCGACGGCACGGCCCCGGCCTGCTCGAACTCCTTGCCCTTGATCACGAGCATGGTGGCGTCGCCGCCGTCGTCGAGGATCATGTTGGGATCGGCGCCCGGCCAGGTCATGATCTGTTCGGTGCACCACCAGTACTCGGTGAGCGTCTCGCCCTTCCACGCGAACACCGGCACGCCCGACGGGGCCTCGGGGGTTCCCTCCGGGCCCACGACGACGGCGGCGGCCGCCTCGTCCTGGGTGGAGAAGATGTTGCACGAGGCCCACCGGACCTCCGCGCCGAGCGCGGTCAGGGTCTCGATCAGCACCGCCGTCTGCACCGTCATGTGGATCGACCCGGCGATCCGTGCGCCGGCCAGCGGCTGCTGCTCCCCGTACTCCTCCCGCAGCGCCATCAGACCGGGCATCTCGTGTTCGGCCAGACGGATCTGCTTGCGGCCCGCCTCCGCCAGCGACAGATCCGCCACCTTGAACTCGAGACCGTTGACGGACTGCACCTGCAGATCAGCGGACATGTGTGCGACCAGCTCCTCGTGATTCGTGGAAAGACTCCCGCACCACAGTAGCGGGGCGCTCTACCGGTGCGGCGTCCCCGTCGCCGGATCTCCGACACGGGTGCGGAAGACGGTCGCCCCGTCCACGGCCTCCAGCACGACCTCCGGAGTCGAGGCGGGCACCCACACCGCGTGGCCGGGCCCCAGTGTCTCCGTGGTCCCGTTCTCCGCCACGCGCACTCGCCCGGAGGTGCACAACAGGATCTCCGGCCCGTCTGTGGGATAGCCGACGGGACCGGAGGCGGCGGGGAGCTCGATGCGCGAGAGCGCGAAGTCCGGCTCCGGCGTGGGGTAGTCCATCTCCCCCGGTATCCCGCGGTCTGCCCGGACCGGGCGGACCGTGGGGTCCACCAGCGGGTCGAACGCGAGCACGCGCATCAGCTCCGGGACGTCGACGTGCTTGGGCGTCAGCCCCCCGCGCAGGACGTTGTCCGAGTTGGCCATCACCTCCACCCCCACCCCGCGGAGATAGGCGTGGAGCTGACCTGGTCCCAGGTACACGGCCTCCCCCGGGAGGAGCACCACCCTGTTGAGCAGCAGGGCACCCAGGACCCCCGGGTCCGTGGGGTAGCGCTCGGCCAGTTCCACCACGGTCGTGGCCTCGTGCGACCACCGCCCGGCGACGCCTTCCACCGTGAGGTAGTCGACGGCCCCGGTGACGAGGTCCGCCACCACCGTCGCCAGCGCAGAGTGCGGCATCGTCACAAAGGTCGTGAATACGGCGCGCAGGCCCTCGGCGTCCGGCTGTCCGTCCAACATCGCGCGGTAGGGGCGCAGCGCGGAGACGTCCAACGCGTCCAACAACTCCACGGTCCGGGCCACGGGACGGAATCCCACCAGCGCGTGGAACTCGGTCAGGGCCACCAGGATCTCGGGCTTGTGGTTGGTGTCGCGGTAGTTGCGATCCGGTGCGTGCAGGGCGATCCCCCGCGCGTCCTCCGCGGCGAACCCCTCTCTCGCCCGCTCCGGGGACGGATGTGCCTGCAGCGAGAGCGCCTGCTCGGCGGACAGGAGTTTGACGAGGAACGGCAACCCTCCGCCGTGCTGCGCGGCCACCCGGGCACCGAGTTCACCCTCGGGGTCTGCGGCGATCCGTGCGTCCAACCCCCGCCCGTCCGCGCAGAGCGACGAGCCGGAGTCGTGGGCACCGAACCAGTGCTCGGCGACCGGGTGCGGTGCCGGGGAGAGCGTCCCGCACAACTCGGGGAGCGCGGTCCGGGATCCCCACGCGTACGCCTGGACGACCGGGCTGAGAGCCACCACGGGTCTAGAGCCCCCCCACCAGGTAATACGCGGCGGAGAGCTCTGTCCGTGCCATGAGCGCGGCCACCCTTCCGCTCAACGGGGCCGGTGCGGCGCCGAGCGTGTCCCGACCGCGATCGGAGATCCACTCGACGTCCACGAGCGGACCCGCGGTCACGCGGACGAACTCCTCGTCCGCGCTCAACACCATACCGAGGTGTCGGATCGTCCTGTGCTCGCGCTCACCGTCCAACTCGTCATCGTGGAACAGACTCGCGAGGGGGTCCACGGCGGGCAGGCCTCGGGCACGCTCGGCCTGGGACCGGACCGCGTCCGCGACGGAGGAGGCCGCCGTGACCCTGCCGGCGTCGCAGAACGCCGCCACCGCACGGTCGCAGTACGCCGCCGAGACCGGAT
>NZ_JAALDV010000027.1:0-11081 GCF_014145045.1 Dietzia sp. DQ12-76 | reverse complement strand
TGTCCGAAATCAACGCGGCAGGTCAGTTTGCCGTTCTGGGTTCGCTGGCGGTGAACCCGAGTGCGGTGACGCTCTGGGGTGTGCGTACGACCCGTCGGCGCTCCCTCGGTTTCGCGATGCCTGATGAGGAGGCTCCGGGCAATCATGAGATGCGAACCGATTGGTGTCTCGTCGGCGACCACATCCCCGACGAAACTCAACCGTTCAGCGAGATCCGGGTGGAAGTCACGAACCTCCATGACTGGGCCGGAATTCCGACGACGAGACACACTATTCCTGCAAAGGGACGCGGTCCGCGCGGCTTCTCCGTAGAGCTTCCCGACGCGCCGCAATCTGCCCTGATCAGTCCGTCGGGGCAGGTCCGCCTTGTCCCGACGGCGACGATCTCGCCGCCCGCTTTCGACGGCTTCAAAGTGTCGACGAATACCGCCGCAGTGTTCAACATTGACGGCGGTCTGGTGCTGACCGACGCACTCTCTCACGTCGCCACGCCGATCGCGAGCTTGATGACACTGCTGTCTGGAGCCAAATGCTCAGTGCGAAAGTTTGGGTTGGCCGAGGGCGACATCAGAGTAAACGTACTGGGACATCAGGTCGATGTGGAGGCGTCAGGAAGCTCAGGTGAGTTGTTCCTATATCGCGGCGACGTCGGTGATGACTTCCTACCTCGCTGGCTGGAACTGGCGCGGCGGGTATCTCCAGTCCCGCAGATCCTCGCGGCTGCTTGGAGCGATGAGTTCGCCACCGTCGAGACCGAGGCGCTCACGCTCGCGACCGCCGCCGAGATGCTTCACCGCCGGCTTTACCCGAACGCGAAGCGCTTCTCCGAAGAGCAAGTCGAGCAGGCAATCGAAGCACTGCGTGACTCGGCGGTTGAGGAGCCGGTCAAGGAGAGCCTGAACAGCGCACTGAGGCAGTGGTGGTCGGACAAGTCGTATCCCCAGCGCCTTAGAGAGATCACCGAACCTGTCGTCGAAGCAGTACCTTCGGCCGTCGGCAAACTCGGTCGGTGGAAAGAGGCGGTGCGCGCCCAACGAGTTGCGGGCGCCCACGGTCTGGGAGAGGAGGAATCGGGGCACGCGTCGGACATCCTCGACGTTTATGCACTCAACCAGTCGCTGCGGTGGGTCCTGACGTTCAGGCTCCTTCTTGAGGCTGGCGTCGCGCCAGACCAACTCGCCGACGCCGCGCAGCGAAGTGAGCGATATGAGACCGCGGCGCGACGGTGGTACGACCGGCTGCCTCACATTTTCAGCTGAGCCCGACTGGCAGTGAAACGGACGCGTCCACCGCAGTGCATTGTCGAGTCTTGGTCGGTGCACGCATGGAGTGGTCGAGTTCGTGCGATCTACAACTCGACACCCTCAGCTTTACATAAGGCCTGCTCCCGGCGTTGGCCTACGGTCTCTGGAACGTGTACAGCCTCGCTCGGCGAGGGCGGACGACGCTGCCGTCCTCGCCGCCACTGAAATTAAGTGAGACGGGGCCAGCGAGCGATGTCTCGGTGTTGGGAAGTTCGCGCACGACTGCATTGGCGGCCGGAAAGTTGCTGAGCGAACCTGGCCCTCTTGTGAGCACGGCGATCCGGCCAGTGGTCACCGTGGTCTGCGCCGTGCTGCCTCACTAGTTAGCGGCTGCGTCACCGTGGCGGAGATGCGGCCGCGGTCAGAGACGTCGTGGCCGTTGAGCCCATTGGCGAATCGCCTTGGTGCCCCCGCTGGCTACTGCTCGTCCGGTGTTTTCTTGAAGCGAGCAAGGGCGGTGGTGTCGAGTGAGGCTAGTGCTAAACCACTCCTCGGTCCGTCGCGCGGCCAGCGCACTCGTCCACGGGTGCTGGGGTGCAGATCGATCGTGTGGCTGGTCCCGTCGGGTCGCTTGGCTATGAGGGTCCTGTCAGCGATCCAGGTGGTGCCGTCGTCGGCGGTGACCTGATCTGCTCGTCGAAATGCAGCTTCTACTCGAGCGATAGTGGTGTCATCCATGACGGGGACGAGTTCACCGTCGACGAGCTCGCGTATTGGATGCTCGTCGGCTTGGACGCGGACGTAGCCGTAACGGGGGTCGGGGCGACTCCCATAGTGCGGGACTTCCAGAACATAGAGACGGCCGTCAAGATCGACGGTTCTGTCCCTGCCCGTCTCTATGGCCCGGTGGACGGTCAGCTCGGCGTCCTCGGTGCGGGTGCAGCGAATGATCTCTTCTGGGGAAGTGATCCAGCAACCATCACGGTCGGCATGAACACGGCGTGTCCACATCTCTCTCGGTTGTTCGATTGCCAGGGGCAGTCGGTACTCGGTCACTCGAGGTGGCGTGGCAGTGGTGTCGATGTGCAGCAGGAGGGGGTTCGATCTATCTATGACCCACAGGTCTGCGTGGTCAATGGCTACTGCTCCCGCATCAAACTCGGTGTCATCGTCGGGTAAGTCGTCGAGGTCGAGGTCCACCAGGATGCCGGTCTCAGCAAAGGCATTGGGGTCGTCGATACCTTTCCATCGCGGCCAGTAAGGATCTGGGGAGGGGTCGAGGTCGCGTAGCCGCTCTGTGCCCGCGACATAATGGATTCCCGTGTCAGTGGACTCCACCCACTTCTCGACGAGTTGCAGACGCCGAATCCTGCCGGTCACCACGCCGGGGTGGCCGCGCACAGCCCGATCGAAGCCGACATCGAGGCGCCCGGTCAGGTGCATCAGCCCGGCGACCGGGGTGTGGTGGTGCCACTCCGCGCTCCAGCCGGCACCGAAAACGTCGAACAACCAGCGCAGCGAACCATCTTCTGCTCCGTACGGGGCGTGTCCGAACCTCGGTTGGACCCTCACCCGAAAGGTGTCCACACCGGGAGCGGAAGGCTCGGCCTCGGAATCGAAACCGAGGACAACGCTGATGACGCCGTCCACGTGAAGCGGAGGCAAGGACCCGCCCTGGAAGACCGAACTGTGGACCATCACCTGGATGGTGTGTCCAGTGACGTCAGGGCTCATGAACTGGTGCGCGTCATAGGCCATAGATCGATGCTATGGAATCTCGACCCCTGCTGCTGGTCACGGTAGACGGGTCCAAGTCGATATTACTGAAAGGGCCGTACTGCAGCTCGGCGGGAGGTGGAGGTGACCCGACCATGTCGACGATCGACACGGTCGCCCCCAGTGCGAGAAGTGCCACCACAGCAAACATGACCAACGCGGTAGGTCGACCGAGGCGCCGCAGCCACGGCCGGGACGCCTCGTTGTTGATGGTCATGGGGGCAACGTATAGCGCTAGCGTCGCCTAGCTCGCAGTATGCGTCCGGCTTGAGGGTTTTCTCGTGGGTGTGGGGCAGCTTCCGGGGGAAGGTCCATGAACGCCGGATCCTGGGACGGGTCCTCCCGGATCCACTGCACCTGGCCCGTCGTTCGGGAGTCCAGGTCGATGGTGTGAACGGTGCGATCGGGTAGTTCAGCTGTCAGGGTGGCGTCGGCAATCCACTTGGTGCCGTCTGTGGTCTCGACTCGGTCGGCTCGCCGCCGGTGGGATTGCACAATGGCAATGATTGAGTCGTCCAAGACTGGGATGAGGTCGCCATCGACGAGTTCACGCACCGGATATTGGTCTGGGTCGATGTGCACGAATCCGTACTGGGGATGGTCGTGAACCGAGTGGTGTGGGTAAGTGCATATGAACAGGCGACCCTCGTGGTCGATCGTGTAGTCCCCGCCCTCGGTGGTCCTGCGGTGCACACTCAGCTCGGTTGGGCCGAGTCGGGCGCAGCGCACGATCTCCTCCGGGGAGGTGATCCAGCACCCGTCGCGGTCAGCATGAACTCTGCGCGACCACTTGTCTGGTGGTGGTTCGATCGACAGTGGTAGGAGGTATTCCACGACCTGAGGTGGGGAGTGGGAGATATCCACGTGCAGAAGTAGGGGAGTAGCCCGATCCATGACCCACACGTCGGTGCCGGAGACAGTTACTGCCCCGGCCTCGAAGTCGGTCACGTCATCGGGGACGGCATCAAGGTCGAGATCCACCAGAACGCCGGTTTCCTGGACTGGATCGTCGTTGGTATTAATCCGCCTCCAATTGGGCCAGTAGCGATCGGGTGACGGGCCCAGGTCGCGTAGTTGGGCGGTGCCGGAGATGAGGCGGGGCCCGGCATCAGTGGCCCGGAATCGTTCCTCGACTAGTTGTAGTCGCCGTATCTTGCCGGTCATCACGCCGGGGTGACCTGCCACGGCTCGCACGAAATCGGGAATCAGACGCCCGGTGAGGTGGATCCGCCCGCTCACTGGGCGATCGTGCGACCAGTAGGCGGTCCAGCCGTCGCCGAGCACTTCGAAATGCCAGAGCAGTGAGGCGTCGTTGTAAGGATGGGGCTGCGGGGCGTGCCCCCACCGCGGGCGAACAGTGACGGGGGCAGTGGAAACGCCGGGGGCGCGTGGATCGCGCTCGGTGATGAACACCGGCACAAGGCTGATGACATCACCGATACGCAGTGGTGGAAGAGAATTGTCCTGGAAGATGATGCTCGGAACGAACACGGGCATCGTGCGACCGGTGGTGCCGGGAAACATAGACATGCCCCACGCACTAGAGGAACCGATGGACGAAGCCATCGGGCGCGGGGTTACCTTGGCCGAGACAGTACGCGGCCCAACGGCCAAAGCGCCACTGATGCCAGACACAGCCGGTAACCCCGGCCCGGTGGAGGCGCCAACCGGCGACTACTTAGACCGTTCAGCTTTACATAACGACGACTATCGGCTACCGAATACTCCCAGGCACGAGTCCGCCGCTAGAGCCGCTACTACTTCGATCAGCGGCGATTTGCCTCCCGGGTGAGCGCGCCTCGAATTCGGGAGATGACCATAGTCGCAGTAGCCGCGACTACTCCGCCATATCCCCCCACCCGCCAAATCCCGACGGGTCGTGCCGGCCCATGTTGGCGTGCTCGAACAGGCCCCAGCCCACATCACCGTTGCAGGTCGCGCGCGCCACGTGGTCCACGACGTTGAACGGCAGCATGTTCACCACGTCCGGGGAGGTCATGTCGTAGGTGACGGACTCGCTCCAGTCGCGGCCCATCCAGCGACCGTGTGACCAGGCCGGGTCGCCCACGTAGCCCGCGCCCATGCTCAGCGGGACACCGCCCAGCGTCTCGACCTCCAGCAACAAGGCCTCACCGCGAGGCGTGGTCAGGTGCAGCCGGGCGCACTCCGGGTGGCGGGTGCCGCTGCGGTAGTCGACCTCCAGCCGCGGCCAGCCCAGCTGCTCGGTCCGTCCGTCGGCGAAGACCCGGCTCGCGTGGTTCAGCGTGCGGTGCCCGTCGGGGCTCTCCTGCAGGATCACGACCATCGCGTAGTCGTCGAAGCGCAGCGGGATATACGTCCACCAGAACCCCTCGCGCGGCTCGGCGGCCCACCGGCCCGGCGGATCGGACTCGCCGCTCGGGCGGATCCCCCACGAGCGGTCCCGGGTGCCCAGCCACACGTCGGGGTCGACGCGGAAGTCACGGCCATCGACCGAAAGCGTCCCCGACCAGCTGCCGACCTGCGCGAACCGGCTCGCGTCCAGCATCGCGCGCGTGCCCTCCAGCAGGACGTGCCGGTCCTCGAGCACCGCATCGAACGAGCCCTGCCAGGTCATGTCCATCGACAAGTCCGGGTGCTCGCAGATCAGGCGCAACGACCGCAGCGGGTCGATCACCTCGATCCGGTACCGGCCCACCGCCGGTTCCAGCGACCGCGACTCGAGTGCGTCGGAGAACCGCACCGACCGCTGCGTGTCGCCGTGGCGCACCGTCGCGAACGCGTCCACCACGCCGAGATTGGGATACACCCCGAACCCGGTCACCAGGAACACCTCCCCGGTGCGGTCGTGCGCGTTGAAGTAGTAGCGGTCGTAGAAGTTCCGATCGCTCGTGCCCACCTGCGCCATCGGCAGCGGCGTCTGGTGGACGGGGAACTCGTCGAGCGGGGTGGGTTTCACGTGGATCCTCGGGCAGTAGTCGGCCGCTGGGGCAGCGGGGGAGAGGCTGGTGGGAGCGGCGGGCCGGTGGCGTAATCAGTCGGCGATGAGCTGCGCCAACTTGGTGTGGTGGAGGACGTACTCGTCCGGGTGGGCGGGGGTCTCCACCTCGCCGAAGTGGATACGACGGCGAGTGATCCGCGACAGGATCACGGCCTGCCGCAGCCCGGCGTACACGTAGTAGAACGGCAGATCCCGGACCGTGGATCCGGTGAGGTGCTCGTACTGCTCGACGACCTCGCTGTGCTCGAACAGGTCCGGAATCCCGGGGAAGTCAAAGGCCACCGCGAGTTCCTGGAAGACGTCGTGGAAGTACAGGAACCAGCCCAGATCCACCTCGGGCGGCGCGATGGTGGCCATTTCCCAGTCCAGGACTGCGGTCGGTCGGGTTCCGTCGTAGAGAATGTTGCCGATCCGCGCATCGCCCCAGCTCAGGGCGTCCGGGCTGGTCTCGTCGGGCCAGTGGGCCTCGATCCAGTCGAAGGCGCGGTCGATGACGGGGATGGTCAACCCGTCCTCCCGGGTCGTCCACTGGTAGTAGGCGCGCTGCTCATCCACGTGGGCGCGCAGTGCGCTCATGCCGGGGGCGGGGGCGAGCGAGGACACCAGGTCGGCGGGCTGCGGGATCTGGTGAATCGCCGCCAACACGGCCAGGGACTCCTGTTGCACCTTCCGCCGCTGCTCGGGGTCCATTTCCAGGAGCCAGCCGTCGAAGACGTACGGGGGGTTGTCGACCGGGGCCCGGCCGCTGGCCCGGTCCATCACCAGGAACGGCGTGCCGAGAACGGCCGGGTCCTGCTCGAGCCAGCGGACGCGGGGGACCGGTAGGTCGGTGTTCTCGCGGACCACTCTCATCACGTCGAACTGCTTCTGCAGGTCGTAGACGGGGAACACCGGGAACGCGTCGTCCTGCGGGCACATCCGGGCCACCAACTCCACGGACTGGCGCTCGCTCGACCCGGCCGGGGTCCACGCGGCGTCGAACAGCACCGAGATGTTGGACATCCCCGAGCTCTCCGGCCGGCTCACCGCAGAGACCTCGACCCCGGCGTCGGAGTCGACCTCGTCCCGGCCGGCCAACCACAGGGTCAGGCGCTCACGGAACTCATCGAGGTCGGCCTCGCCCGAGGTGATGCGTTGGTTGAGTGGTTCGTCTGATCGCGTCGATGTCGAACTGGACTCGGTGGACGTCACCTGCGTCGCGTGGTCAGTCATCTGGTGTGGACCCTTCGTGCGGACCTGCCGCGCGGGCGGTACCCACGCTCGGATCAGTGTGACCCACAGCACATGAGGAAGTGCTCGAAATGCGCAACCCGGCGCCGTTCCCGCCGGAGTGAGGGCGCGCGTTGTCGTCGTCGTCATACTCAGGCGTAGAGGCGGACCGCCTGGCGTCTCGCCCGGGGGGGTGGGGGTGTCGACAAGGGGATCGGTGATCCGTCACCGATCCCCTCGCGTCGGTAGCCTCGGATTGCGGGTCTTGCCGACTCGAAACCTCGAAAAGTGAACGCAGAAAAAGGTGTGCAGTTGTCGATCCCCTTGAGCATCCTCGACCTGGTCTCCATCTCCGACGGCTCGACCGCCCGGGAGGGCATCGCCGCCTCGATGGAGTCCGCGCGCCTCGCGGACCGGCTCGGGTACCACCGGCTCTGGTTTGCTGAGCACCACAACACCCCCAACCTCGCGTCCAGCGCCACGGCACTGTTGATCTCGCAGGCGGCCTCGGTGACGGAGAGGATCCGCGTGGGTTCCGGCGGGGTGATGCTGCCCAACCACGCGCCGCTCATGGTGGCCGAGCAGTACGGCACGCTCGCCAACCTCCACGGCGACCGGATCGACCTGGGCCTGGTCCGCGCCCCCGGGACCGACGGGATGACCGCCCAGGCGCTGAGCCGGTCGTCGGCCGAACCGCAGGCCTTCGCGCAGCACATCTACGACCTGCAGGCGTGGTTCGGCGAGGCCGGCACGGCGCACAGCACCCCGATCCTCTCGTCGGTCTCTCAGGGCATGGAGGTGCCGATCTGGGTGCTCGGGTCCACCGTCAACGGCGCCTCGATCGCCGGTCAGCTGGGTCTGCCGTTCTCGCTGGCCTCGCACTTCGCGCCCGACCAGATCGACGACGCCATCCGCGTCTACCGGGAGTCCTTCAGCACCGAGGCCCCCACCGCGCGCCTCGACACGCCCCAGGTGATGGCCGGGATCAACGTGATCGTCGCCGACACCGACGCTGAAGCGCAGCGACAGTTCACCACCCTCCAGCAGATGTTCCTCGACCTGCGGGCCGGGCGACGCCGCAAGATCCAGCCGCCCGTCGACCCGGAGCAGTTCGCCGGCAGCTCGCCCGGGATGCTCGAGATCAGCGCGGTGGGATCGCCGGCCACCGTCAAGGCGCAGCTGGACGAGTTCGTCGCGCGCACGGGCGCGGACGAGCTGATCACCGTGACCTACGCGTACGACCCGGCGGTGCGGAACCGGTCGATCGAACTGCTGGCGGAGCTGTGGTTCTAACCGCGTTCCCGAATCGCTGAGTCGAGAGCGCTCATCAGCTGCGAGACGCGTGAGCTGCCAGTCGGTGCCTCCGGGTACCGACGAAGAATCGCGGGCACGGGCGGGGTCGCCCGACCGGCCAGGGCTCGAACCGTGTCGCGTTCCGAAGTGCCGGTCCGTACTTCGGTCACCCGCGCGGCGCACGCAGCTGCGCGGAGTATGTGTCCGACCTGTGACGCCTTGGCGATCGGGTGAAGGTAGGCGGCGGCCGCGGCGTCACCACAGGCGAGTGCCGCGAGCTGCGCGCTCTCGTCGGAGACCTCCTTGGCCGCGCGGTGGGAGGCGACGGCGGCGCTTCGTTGCAGGTTCGACCGCCGAGCGCCGTCGGCGAACGCGCGCGCCGCGTCGATCGCGTCTCGTGGACGTGAGTCATCCGGGGCCACGGCGTCGAACTCGGGGAGCAGTCCCTCAGCGCAGTCGGCGGCGAACCGCACGACCGCTCGTAGCTCGTCCATCGTCAGATCGAAGTCCGCTGCGCCCATGGCCCCATTCTCCCGTGCTCTGGGCAGAATCACGTTCCAGGGAGAGTCACGTTCCAGGCGAAGTCAGGCGGTCTCGCCCGGCGAACGCGCTCCTCCGGTGGGGACTGCCCCGCAACGCTGATACAACGAGGGATGCCCATCGACGCATTCGAACCCCATCCCCTCGTCCGCCTGCTCGGCATGCCTTCGGCGGAGTTCACCGCGAACGCCCTCGTCCGAGCGGTCGAAGAGCTGGGACTGGAGCAGGTGAACCTGCGCTACGTCGGCGGCGACGGTCGTCTCAAGACCCTGGCCTTCCCCATCAACTCCCGCCAGCACCTCCACGAGGTTCTGACGCGAGGCGAGCGCGTGGACGGCTCGAGCGTCTTTCCCGGGACCGACACCGACGCCAGTGACGTCTACATCGTCCCGCGGCACCGCACCGCTTTTCTCAACCCCTTCGGAGAGCGGATCTCCCTCGACGTCCTGTGTTCCTTCTACCGCGAGGACGGCACGCCGCTGCCGTACGCGCGCGAGCAGGTCGTGCGCCGCGGCGCCGAGGTGCTGACCCAGGAGACCGGCATGACGCTCGAGGCGTTCGGTGAGCTGGAGTACTACCTCGTCGACCGGCCCGAGGCGCTCTATCCCGTCGAGGAGGAGCGCGGGTACCAGGAGTCGGGGCCCTTCTCCAAGCACGAGCGGGTGCGCGAGCAGGTGCTGGGTCACCTCTCCTCCATGGGGGTGCCGCTGAAGTACGCCCACGGCGAGGTCGGCAACATCCTCGAGGACGACCGTCAGCTGGTTCAGCACGAGATCGAGCTCCAGCCGGTGCCGCTGGAGCAGGCCGCCGACAACCTCGTCCTGGCGAAATGGGTGGTGCGCGAGGTCGCCTACTCCCACGGCCTCGAGGCGACGTTCGCGCCGCTGGTCAGCGGCGAGGGCGCTGGGAACGGCCTGCACATCCACAGCCGACTGGTGCGTAACGGCACCAACACCCTCGTCACCAAGGCGGGGATCAACGCCACCGGGCGACGGTTGATCGCCGGTTACCTCTCGGCGGCCAGGGCGCTGTCCGCGGTCGGCAACACGGTCCCCACGTCCTACCTGCGGTTCACCGCCGGCGACGAGTCGCCCGAGGACATCTGCTGGGGGGAGAAGGACCGCACCGGTCTGGTCCGGGTCCCACTGGCCTGGGGCGGCGACGTGCTGGCCGGCATGGTGGCCCACGCCAATCCCGGCAGCACCGAGCCCGTCCCCGAACCGGCCACGCACCCCCAGACCATCGAGTTGCGACTCGGCGACGGCTCGGCCGACGTCCACCTGCTCCTGGCGGGTATGGCCGTCGCCGCGACGCGCGCGTTGGGAGATGACGGCAGCCTGGAGTTGGCGGACCGCCTCAACGCTGACACCAATGACGATTTCGAGCAGCTGCCCACCTCGTGTGGGGAGGCGGCCGACGTGCTGGAGGCCGAGCGCGAGATGTTCGAAGCCGACGGCGTCTTCCCCGGGAAACTGATCGACGCCCTGCTCGCCGGCTTGCGCGACGCCGACGCCGACGAGGTAGCCGGTGGAAAGGGCGACGACGAGGCCGCGCGCGAGGAGCTCATCCGCCGCCACTGGCACGTCGGCTGAGTTCAGCCGCCGAGCGGTCCCCGCAGGGGGATCCGGTCTGGGTCCGCCGTGCCTACGGTGTCGGAACAGTCGTCGGCCGGTACACCTCTCGGAGTGCGTCGAGGGCGCCGGAGTCGAACCACGCGGGGGCGGACCGGGTGAACTCCACGTGATCCAGCCGACCGGCCCCCGCGGGCACCCGGCCGAGCACCGGAACCCCGGCCAGGCGGGGCAGGTCGTCCAGATTGCAGCGCTCGGCGAGGTCGGGGTCGTCCGGCCACGAGCCGATCACGATTCCGGCGCACCGGAGTCCCGCTGAACCGATCGCGCGGACCGTGAGCTCGGTATCGGACAGCGTGCCCAGTCCCGCGCGGGCCACCACGACCACCGGGGCGTCGAGCGACCGGGCGAGATCGAGCACCGTGAGGTCGGCGCCCAGGCGCACGAGTACACCACCGGCGCCCTCGA
>NZ_JAALDV010000271.1:6841-15153 GCF_014145045.1 Dietzia sp. DQ12-76 | reverse complement strand
TGGTCGGGCGACACGTCCCCGTGGTGGTCCTGCTCGGCGCCGGAGCCGACCCCGGCGCGGGTCGGCCCGGTGTGGCCGGCCAGGCGACGACGTGCCGGTTGGCCCCCGGACTTCGGGGTCCTCTTGATGGGTGGCATCAGCCGTTCCCGTCCTTTCTCATCGACCGGCGGAGGTGTCTCATCGGCCGGCGGAGGTGGTCGGCGCGGTGGTCGTCCCCTCCTGCGCCCCGGAGTCGGCCGAGTCCTCCTCGGCGGAGTCGTCTCCGGTGGCGTCCTCGTCACCGGCGTCGGGCACCTCGAGTCCCTGCACCGACTGGCTGGACGACCCGACCGGCACCGTCACACCCACCTGGTTGACCGCATTGGCCTTCCACTCGTCGTCGACCCGGGTCAGGTCCACCCGCATCGCCTGACGACCGGTGATGTCCTCCTGGCCCTCACGCTCCGAATGGGCGGTGAAGACCACCAGGACGGCGGCGGTCCCCTCGTCCAGGTCCAGTTCCTCCACAGCGGTGTGCGAGACGGTTGCCGTGGTGACCGCCTTCTGTTCGATCACCCGGGTACGCACATCCTCCGACCACTGCTCCTGCTCCACGAGGAAGTCCCCCGTCGAGGCCTCCGCGAGCATCCGGAGCGAGTCGTCGACGTTCCGGTGATCGAAGCTGAACGCGTTGATGATCACCTGCGAGGCCACCTCGGAGACGGCGTCCCGCTCGGTCGCGACGTTCTGCGCGGACCGGGCCTCGGCGTAGCGGACCCCGGACACGGCCAGGGTCGCCAGGCCCGCGACGAGGACGAGCACCGAGACGACCACCAGCCACGTCGGGACGCTCCGCACCTCCCCGACGCCGTCGGTGCGGCCGTCCGCGCGACCATCGGTGTTCTGCGCACTCATGGGCGTGACGCTACCGGAACCCCCGGGCACCGGGCCGCCGCCCGGTCCCGCGGTCACCGGGGGATCAGTCCCTGGAGCACCGCGAGCTGCTCGGCGGCCACGGACAGGTTGAGCCGGTCGGGGTCGACCTTGGGCTTGGTGTCCCAGGGCTGGGGCACCTCCGGGCTCGCGTACTCGACGCGATCCGCACCGCGGACCGCGGTGGGGCTGCCGAAGGGCACGGTGCAGCGCGCCTCGTAGTTGGGCGGGAAGTTCTGTTCCTGGGGGTCGAACGACGGGTCCTGCGCCTTGATCTCGTTGATGATGTCCCACGTGCCCTCGTAACCCTGGGTGCACGGGGTGGGGTTGTCCATCTCCAGGACCAGACCGAAGTGGATGGTGCCGTCTCCCGGGGCCACCGACAGGCCTCCGGCGCTCAGGGCGGGCAGCAGCTGGAGCAACACGACGAAGGACGGGGCGAGCGGGTCGACCGTCTTCATGGTGGTCGACAGGTTGCCGAAGGTCCGCGTGAGCGGCTCACCCGAGTTCTCCACGAGGAACCGCATCTCGTCCGCGAACTCCGGCCCGGTGTCGATGAGCCTCTCGAGATCCGAGTCGGAGTCACGCAGCGCCTCGGTGACGGTCCGCAGGTCGCGGGAGAAGCTGACGATCTCCGTGGACTGGTCGGCCTGCGTGTCGAGCACCGTGGCGCCGTCCCGGATGAGGGTCTGGAGCTGGGGCATCGTGCGGATACCGGAATCCGCGATGCGGATCAGTGAATCCGAGAGGCGCTGCAGCTGCGGCCCCCGGCCCTGGAACGCCCTGCCGAGTTCGTCGACGGTCACCTCGAGGTCGTCGAGCGGGACCGACCGTGACAGCTCGTCGACCGACGCCAGCAGGTCCTCCACGCGGACCGGCAGCGCCTCGGTACCGGCGGAGATCACGTCCCCGTCCTCGAGGTAGGGCTCCGAGAACGTGTTGGGCCGCAGGTCGACGTACTGCTCGCCGATCGCCGAACGGTTTGCCACCACGGCCACGGTGTCCGCGGGGACCTCGGGGGCGCTGGAGTCCATGTCCAGCTCGACCCGCACCCCGTCGTCCGTCAGCGTGAGCTCGCCGACCCGTCCGACCGGGGTACCCCGGTAGTTGACGGCGGCGTTGGTGAAGACCCCGCCGGTGTCGGGCAGGTCCAGGTACACCTTGTACTGGCCGATGCCGAACAGCGAGGGCAGACGGACATAGTTGGCGCCCACGTAACTGATGCCCAGGGCGGCGATGAGGCCGAAGACGATGAGCTGGGTTCTCAGCGTTCTGCTCATTGGTATCCGGGCTCCCCTGGTTCTGGAAGGTACGTCTCGGAGAACTCCGAGGTACCCGGTGCGGGCCTGGGCACGACCGCCCGGTCCATGATCGGCGGGACCGGTAGCAGTGGCAGGACGATGGTGGTGCGGCGATCAGGACCGTTACCGCCGACCCAGGGGTTACCCGGGTCCACGTTGTACGGCCCCCTGGTCGTGGTGGGCCGGACGGGAACGGGGTCGCCCTGGTTGGCACCGAGGTTGCGCAACGTCTCGGAGATCGTGGCGTCGACCGAGAGGAAGACGTTGGCCGACCCGCCGACGGTCGACGTGATGGAGGCGTCCGGGAACGGGAAGGTGGGGACGAAGCCGGTCAGGTCGATGAGCTCGGGCGTGGACTCCCCCAGATACTGGAGTACCGGCCTCAACGCCCTCAGGTCGGCGATGAGGTCCTCCCTGCTGGTCAGCAGGATGTCCGATCCCACCTCGCCCAGCGCATCGACGCGGCGCAGCATCTCCACGAACTGGGGACGCTGCTCCTCGAGCACCGCGACGCCGGCCGGCAGCTCGTCGAGGGCCGCCTGGATCTGCTGCCGCTGGTCGTTCGCCCGTGCCGTCATGAGGTTGACGCCCTCGAGCGCGGCGGTGATGCTGTCGCGCTGCCGGTTGAGCCCGGCGATGAGCTCGTCCGCGGAGCGCAGCGTCTGGGTGAGCCCCTCCTCGCGACCGTCGGTCAGTGAGCGCAGCTCGGCCACGATGGGCTGGATCTGGTCCACTCCCCCGCCGTTGAGCAACAGTGAGAGCGCGCCGAGCACCTGCTCGATGTCGGTGGCGGTCCGCGTGTCGGAGGTCCGGATCACCGCGCCGTCGGTCAGTTGCCCGGACGGTTCCTCGTCCTCGGGAGGGGTGAGTTGGACGAACTTCTCCCCCAGCAGGTTGGTCTGCTGGATCGAGGCCTCGACGTTGGCGGGCAGTCCGAGATCGTCCCGGAGGACCACGTCCACCTGCGCCGTCCACCCGTCCTCGGCCAAAGAGACACCCGAGACACGACCGGCGTCCAGGCCGTTGACCTTGACCGAGGACTGCAGGACCAGGTCCAGTACGTCGTCGAACTGGATGGAGACGGTCATCGGGTCGTCACCGACGTCGGCGCCGCCCGGGAGCGTGTAGTCCTGGAGGTCGGTCGAGCACCCGGCCGCGAGGGCCGCCACGACGGCGGACGCGCCCACGGCACGGACCGCGGTGCCACCGATTCCGAACCGGTGTCGACTCATCACCGTCCTCCTTCGGAAGCGGGGGTCATGGGCCATCCGCGGTTGCCCTCGACGGTCCCGGGCACCGGGATGGACTGCTTCATCTCACCCGCGAGGATCCCGAGGGGGAGGTCGGGGTTGGAGGCCCTGAGCTCGCGGTTCCGCTCGGGTGCCAGCGCCTCGCAGGCCTGGATGTCCGCGCGGCGGAGGTTGTCGAGTTCGCGGAGCATCTCGTCCCCGGGGTTGAGGCGGCCCAGCGTCATGATCTGGCACAGCACCCCGGCCGGGTTCTGCTTCTCCGGGATGTTCGGCCGCATCGAGAGGGTCCCCGACTCCGAGTCGTAGGCACCGATGAGGTTGGCCAGGGCCAGCGGGGCCGTCTTGAGGATCTCCTCGATGTCGCCGCGCTGGTCGGCGGTGATCTGGCTCAGCGTGGCCAGCCGGTCCGCGTTGGAGCGGATGGAGTCCTGGTTGTCCCGCACCAGCCGCGCCACGTCGGCGAGCGCATAGCTGAGCTCGGCCAGCGCACCCTGGAGGTCCTCCCGTTGGCCCGCCACCGTCTGGTTGAACGATGCCATCTGGGTGTTGAACTGCCTGACCTGCGCGTCGTTCTGCGCGAGCATCGTGACGAAGGACTGGAGGTTGACCACGGTCTCGCTGATGTCCTGACTGGAGTCGGCCAGGGTCGTGGCCGCACGGGACAGCTCGTCGATCGACCGCCCCAGGGCGGCGCCGTTGCCGCCGAGGGTCTCGGCGGACCGGGTGACGAATCTGTCGACGGCGCCGTCCCTGTTCGCGCCGTCCGGCCCCAGCGCCTCCGTGAGGTCCTGGACCGAGGCGTAGAGCTTGTCCACCTCGACGGGGGTCGCGGTCCGTTCCAACGGGATGTGTGCCCCGGACTCCATCGTGGGCCCACCGGAGTAGGCGGGCATGAGCTGGATGGTGCGGTCCGGGATGACCGACGGGGTCACCTGCACCGCCTTGGCGTCGACGGGGACGTCGATTCCGCGACGGACGTAGAGCGTGACCTCCACCGTGTCACCCATCGGGACGACCTCTTCGACCGAACCGACCGTCACCCCGAGGATCCGGACGTCGGTGCCCTGGGAGATGCCCACCGCCGACGGGAACGTCGCGGTGATGACGGTCCGGCCCATCCGGGTGACGGTCAGGTAGGTCACGGTGACGATCGCCACGACGACGACGAGGAGCAGCGCGACCAACCAGTACGGCAGCTTCTTGTGCATCAGTTGATCCCACTCTGTCGGGCCGGCGCACGGGCACCGGGATAGAAGGGCGGCTCGGGGATGCCCGGCGGGATGAGATTGGTGACCACCGAGTCGAACCACCTGCCGGTGCCCAGCATGTTGGCGTAGAGGCGATAGAACGGCGCGAGGTTGTGGATGGACTTCTTGAGGTCCTCCTCGTGGTCGGTGAGGACCGACAACGCGGAATCCAGGCTGTCCAGGGTCGGGCCGAACTCCGCCTCGGTGTCCGCGACGAGGAGACGGAGCTCCGCCGACAATCCCCGGGTGGAGGCGAGGACGAGCTTGAGGGTCTCGGCACGCTCGTTGAGCTCGCCCAGCAACTGCCCGGTGCCGATGATCAGTCGGCGGAAGTCGTCGTTCCGCTCCGCCAGGATCTCCGAGCTCGTCCTGGTGGCCTCGAGCAGTTGACGCAGCTCCGCGTCGCGGGTCGAGATGGTCTGGGACAGTCGCGCCACGCCGTCGACCGCGCCGCGGAACTCCTCGGGCGAGGCCTGCATGGCGTCGGTGAGTGTATCCAGACTCTCGGCGAGCGCGGCGTCGTCGATCTGCTCCAACGTCTCGGCAGCGGAGGAGAAGGCCGTCACCACGTCGTAGGGGGCGGTGGTGCGCTCCAGGGGGATCGGCTCCGAGCGGTCCAGCTCACCGGTGCCCGCAGGGACCAGCGCCAGGTACTTCTGGCCGAGCACCGTCTTGATCTGGATGCTGGCGCGGGTGTCGTCCCCGAGCCAGGCGTCCTTGGCCCGGAATCCCACGACGACCTTGTCCCCGTCGAGCTCGACGTCGGTCACCACGCCCACCTTGACACCGGCCACGCGGACCTCGTTGCCGTCCGTGAGACCAGCCGCCTCCGAGAAGTACGCCTCGTACTTCGGTCCCGCCCCGACGATCGGCAGGGAGTCGAGCATGAACGACCCGGCCGTGAGCACCAGGATCACCACGACCCCGATCACTCCGATGGTCGCGTTCCCGACCCGGGGTTGACCCGGCGTCCGCTTGCTCATGGGATCCCCCCCTCGTGGCACCGTGGCGCGACGTTCGTGTACACCGTGTGGTTGACGACGGGTCCGCCGCTGGGCAGCAGGTTGGGCACGTTGTTGCCCGGTCCGCTGACCACGTCGAGTCCGCACAGATAGAACTGGAACCAGGACCCGAACGACCCCATCCGGATGAGGTTGTCGGTGTTGACCGGCAGGTTCTCCAGGACCTCGCTCAGCGTCCCCTGGTTGGCGTTGATGTTGTCGCTGATCAGCTTCAGGTGGTCGAGCGATTCGTCGACGGCCGGCCGGGTCGCGGTGACCACGTTCTCGGCCGAGGACGTCAGGTCGGCGATCGAGTCCAGTGAGCTGCCGATCGCATCGCGTTCCTGCGCGAGTCCCTCGACCAGTTGCCTCGTGGTCACCACGAGCTGCTGGAACTGCACGTCGCGTTCGTTGATGGTCTGCAGGACCCGGGTGAGGTTGTCGATGACCTCCCCGATCACCTGGTCGCGATCGGCCAGGTGGTTGGTCAGTTCGCCGGTCTGACGGACCAGACTGGTCACCGTCCCGCCTTCGCCCTGGAGGACCCGGATCAGGGAGTCCGCCAGCGCGTTGACGTCCTCGGGCTGCAGGGTCGTGAACAGGGGGCGGAAGCCGTTGAACAGCGCCGTGAGGTCGACCGCGGGCGAGGTGTTCTCGATGCCGATCACGGTGCCCTCGGGTAGCTCCGGCTGAGCCGGCCCGGGTTCCCGGGAGATGTTCATGTACCGCTGGCCGATCATGTTCCGGAAGCGGAGCGTGAGGTGCGCGTCCGCAGGGAGGGTGCGGTCACCGGACAGGGTGAAGTGCACCAGGGCCTGGTCGCGGTCGTGGACCTCGAAGTCGTTCACGTGGCCCACCACGACCCCGGCGATCCGGACGTCGTCGCCCTTCTCCAGCATGGTCACGTCGGAGAAGACGGCCGAGTACTGGGTCCCGTCCTCCCGCGTGCCGCCGCGGATGGTCGTGGCCAGCACCGTGCTGAGCATGACGGTGACGACGATGAACACGGCGAGCTTGATGAACGAGCCGAGGAGCCCACCGCGGAACAGAGCTTTGACTTTGGCGTTCATCGGAAGCTCACCTCCGTCCCACGGAGAGCCGGCGCCCCGATCCCGCCGATCCACGCGGGGATGTCCGCCGCGTCGCGATCGGTGGCGACGCCGTACACGGTGCGCACGGTGTCGGTCTCCAGCGGGGAGCCCGCATAGGCCAACGCCATGACGTCACGGTCCCGACCGGCGGTGACGGTCGAGGGGAACGGGAGGTTGGGCTGCTCGGGGACTGCGCGTCCCGGTGCCGCCGGCACGGATCCGCGGGTCCGCAGGGCGGGCACCGGGCCGTCCTGGTCGAGCGGGTTGGGCAGCGTCGGGATGAATTCCGGCCCGGGGTTCCTGGTGGGCGTCTGATAGGACCCGTCCGCGATGGCGCCACCGGGTGCTCCGCCGAAGATCTGCGGCTCCACGGCCGGGTCGTAACACCTCGGGCCCCGTGTGTCGAAGAACCGGGGTTCGTCCTGATTGGGCACGTAGCGTCCCTTGGGGTTGACGACCTCGATCGTCACCCGGATACCCGGGTTCGGGGTTCCCACCCCGAGGATCGCGTCGGAGCGGTCGAGCGCGGTCATGAAGTTGTCCACGGTGCACGGCAGAGCCGGTGAGTACTCGGCCAGGTACTCCAGGGACGTCCGTGAGTCGATCGCGAGGGCGATGAGATCGGAGCGGTTGTCGGCGAGGAATCCGGTGAGGACGTCGGCCGAGGAACTGATCCGCTGCAGGCCGTCCGCGATGTCGGTGCGGCGCTGGATCACCGTGTCCCCGGTGGTGCGCAGCGCGTCGAGAGCGTGGATGAGGTCGGGCAGCGCCTCGGAATAGGTCTGGGAGAAGGTCGCGAGATCCTCGAGACCGGACTCCAACGCGGGCATCTCCTCGGAGATGCCGTCGAAGACCCGCCCGATCTCCACGAATCCGGCGCCGATCTCGTCGCCACGGCCCGCGAGCGCCTGGTTGATCGCGCCGAGCGTTCCGGCCAGCTTCTCCGGGGGGACCGCCTCCAGCACCGGAAGCAATCCGTCGAGGACGCGGCCGAGCTCGATCGCGTTCCCGCGGGTGTCCTGCTCGATGGTGGCACCCGGTTCGATCGTCCCGACGGGCTGCTCGGGGAATCCGAGGGCGACGTACCTCTCGCCGAAGAGCGTCTTGGGCAGCAGACGACCACTGATGTTGGCCGGGAGCTGGTCGACGAACGCGGGGTCGAACTCCATGTTCACGCGGACGCGCTGACCCTCGGGCTCGACGCCGGACACCCGCCCGACCAGGACCCCCCGTGCCTTGACGTCGGCGTCGTTGGGCAACGCGAACGCCATGTCGTCGGTGTACATGGTGACGCTGTCCGAGGCGGTGAAGGCTCGGTTGTAGATCGCGATGGTGGTCCCCACGAAGACCAGCACGATCACGATGAACAGCGCCGCGAGCAGTCGCTTGGACACGGCTGACAATTCGTTCATCCCGCCACCCTCACAGTCGTGGTGGTGCCCCAGAGGGCGAGTCCGACGAAGAAGTTCAGGATGGCCACCACGACGATCGTGGTCCGCACCGCGCGGCC
>NZ_JAALDV010000271.1:0-6781 GCF_014145045.1 Dietzia sp. DQ12-76 | reverse complement strand
TGGCGGGGCCGCCCGACGCGGTGAAGCCGTAGAAGCAATGGATCATCACCAGGACGAACGCGAAGATGATCACCTTGATGAATGAGTAGATCACGTCTTCCGGCGGCAGGAAGAGATGGAAGTAGTGGTCGAACGAGCCCGTCGACTGCCCCTGCACCATGGTGTTGACGGCGCGTGTGGCCATATAGGAGGAGAGCAGCCCCACCACGTACAACGGGATGACGGCGATGAATCCGGCGATGATCCGGGTGGTGACGAGGTACGGCACGCTGGGGATCGCCATGACCTCGAGCGCGTCGATCTCCTCCGAGATGCGCATCGCGCCGAGTTGGGCCGTGAAGCCGCACCCGACGGTGGCCGACAACGCGAGCGCGGCGACCAGCGGGGCCACCTCGCGGGTGTTGACGTAGGCGGACAGGAAGCCGGTGAGCACCGAGCTCCCGATCTGGTCCAGCGCGGCGTACCCCTGCAGTCCCACGACGACGCCCGTGAACCCGCTCATCATGACGATCACGCCGATGGTTCCGCCGAGGACAGCGAGCACGCCGACGCCGAAGGTCACCTCGGCGATGAGGCGGAGGACCTCTTTCCGGTAGTGCACGAGTGTCTGCGGGATCCAGCGGATCGCCCGGAGATGGAACGCGAGCTGGTCCCCGAGGCTGTCGAACGAGCTGATCGGCCCGCGCACCATCGCCCGGAGCCGGGCCCTGGTGGGCCCGACATCGGTGAATATCGCCATCACGACCCCTTCGGCGGAACGATCTGCAGGTACATCGCCGTGAGGATGAGATTGGCGAAGAACAGCAGGAGGAATGTCAGGACCACTCCGAGGTTGACGGCGTCGCCGACGCCCTTCGGGCCACCCTTGGGGTTCATACCGCAGTACGAGGACACCACCCCGGCGATGAGCCCGAAGATCAATGCCTTGACGGAGGACATGATGAAGTCCGGCAACTGGGCGAGGGCGCCGAAGGACATGAGGTACGCACCCGGGGTGCCCCCCTGCAGCAGGATGTTGAAGACGTATCCGCCGGCGATGCCGACGATGGAGACGAGACCGTTGAGCAGTACCGCGATGAGCATCATCCCCAGGACGCGGGGCACGACGAGCCGCTGGACGGGATCGATGCCGAGTACCCGCATGGCGTCGAGTTCCTCACGGATCGTCCGCGCGCCCAGGTCGGCGGCCACCGCGGAGCCGGCGGCTCCCGCGATGAGCAGCGAGGTCACCAGGGGCGCCCCCTGCTGGACCACGGCGAGAACGCCCGTCGCGCCGGTGTACGCCTCGGCCCCGAGCTGCTGGACGAGCGATCCCGTCTGCATGGCCACGACCGCCCCGAACGGGATCGCGACCAGCGCCGACGGCAGGATCGTCACCGACGCGATGAACCACGATTGCTCGATGAACTCGCGGAACTGGAACGGCCTCCTGAAAATTCCACGAATCACCTCGAGGAAGAGACGGAAGACCTTTCCCGCCTCGCCGACCGCGTTCCGGACGCCGCCTCCCACGTCCGCCGGAGACACACCGGACCTCACCTCGGGTTGCTGACCAGCACCCTCCGCCATCTACTTCCCCCGACCTCTCCGGTGTCCTCAGTTCTCGTCGGACCCGTAGTGGTCGTCGATTCCCGTGATCGTGCTGTCCGCGGCGCCCACCGGGGTGGCCCCCGCCGTCGCGACCCCCGCCGGCGCGGTCGCGGCGTGCTTGCCGTTGCCGCCGTGCCCGCGGGCCGCCCACTCGGCCCGAATGGCCTCCTGCGCGCCCGGGGGGAGGGTGTCCAGCATCTCGGCCACCCGCTTCTCGCGACGGATCTCACCCTTGCGCTCCGGGCCACCGGGAGTCGGCTGCATCTGGGGCGGGACCCCCGTCACCTCGTCCTCGCCCGGGGAGCCGTCGTTGTGCCCGGCATCGGCGTGCGCCTGCTCCTCCCGCATCTGTGCGTCGTCCTTCTCCTCGGACATGCCGATCGGGCCCAGCTTGGACCCCCGGAGGAACTGACGGACCGAGGGTTCCTCGCTGGTGAGCAGGACCTCGCGCGGCCCGAACATGACGAGCTTCTTGCGGTAGAGCATCCCCAGGTTGTCCGGGACGGTCCGGGCCAGGTTGATGTTGTGCGTCACGATGAGGATGGTGGCGTCGATCTGCGCGTTGATGTCGATCAACAGCTGTGCGAGGTAGGTGGTGCGGACCGGGTCCAGACCCGAGTCGGGCTCGTCGACCAGGATGATCTCGGGATCCAGCACGAGGGCGCGGGCGAGGCCGGCGCGCTTGCGCATGCCGCCGGAGATCTCCCCGGGCAGTTTGCCCTCGGCGCCGGTGAGACCGGTGAGCTCGAGCTTCTCCATGACGACGTCGCGGATCTCGCTCTCCGACTTACGTGTGTGCTCCCGCAGCGGGAACGCCACGTTGTCGTAGAGGTCCATCGACCCGAAGAGCGCGCCGTCCTGGAACAGGACGCCGAACAGCTTGCGGATCTCGTAGAGCTCCTTGGCGGTGCACTGGAGGATGTCGGTGCCGTCGATGATGATCTGGCCGCGTTCGGGGCGCAGGAGACCGATCAGCGACTTGAGGAACACCGACTTGCCGGTGCCCGACGGACCCAGGAGCGCGCTCACCTCCCCCTCGGGAAGGGTGAACGAGACGTCCTCCCAGATCTTCTGCGATCCGAAGGACTTGGTCAGCCCCTCGACAGATATCTCGATACCCACGACACCACTCCTCACTGCAGCCATCATCTGTGGCCACGGTCACTGTAAACTACCGCTCCGAGGGCGTGCTTCGTTACATACCGATAAGTAATGTATCGCAACGAACCTCGCCCGACCGACCTGCAGAAATGCCGGAGGGGCGGCCCGGCGATGTCGCCGGACCGCCCCTCACGGGCGCGTGGTGCGTCAGCTCACTTGAGCGAGACCTTGGCACCGGCCTCCTCGAGCTTGGCCTTGGCGGCCTCGGCGGCCTCCTTGTCGGCCTTCTCGATGATCGCCTTGGGGGCGGACTCGACGAGGTCCTTGGCCTCCTTGAGGCCCAGGCCCGAGACGATCTCGCGGACGACCTTGATCACGCCGATCTTCTTCTCGCCGGCCGACTCGAGGACGACGTCGAACTCGTCCTGCTCGGCGGCGGCCTCGGCACCGGCAGCCGGGGCGCCGGCGGCCGCGACGGCGACCGGAGCGGCCGCGGTGACCTCGAAGGTGTCCTCGAACAGCTTCACGAACTCGGAGAGCTCGAGAAGAGTCATCTCCTTGAAGGCCTCGAGCAGCTCGTCGTTGCTGAGCTTCGCCATGGTGGCGTCCTTTCTGTTTGTCCCGGAACCGTCACGCGGCCCGGAAACGTGTGGGGTGTGTCAGTTCTTCTCGTCCTGCAGCGCCGCGAACAGACGTGCCAGCTGCGAGGCGGGCGCGTTGAACAGGCCGGCGGCCTTGGCCTGGTTGCCCTTGAGGGCACCGGCCATCTTCGCGAGGAGGACCTCGCGGGACTCGAGCTCGGCGATCTTGTCGAGTTCGGCGGCGGACAGCGTTGCGCCGTCCATCACTCCGCCCTTGACGATGAGCGCCTTGTTGTCCTTGGTGAAGGTCTTGAGCGCCTTGGCGGCGTCCACGACCTCACCGGTGACGAACGCGATGGCGGTGGGGCCGGTCAGGAGGTCGTCGAGACCCTCGACACCGGCTTCCTTCGCCGCACGCTTGACCAGGGTGTTCTTGGCCACGGTGTACGTGGCGGAGTCACCCAGCGCCTTGCGCAGTGCGGTGACCTGCGGAACGGAGAGTCCGCGGTACTCGGTGACCACGGCCGTGGTGGAGTTCTGGAAATGCTCCTTGATCTCCTCGACGGCCTGGACCTTTGCGGGCTTTGCCATGTTTCGCCTCCTCTCTGCTTCTCACTGCCGAGAAATGCGCGAACGCCCCGGGCGCAGGTGGCACGGGGCGTGGAGGAGGCGGGCTCGGTGGCTCGCGGTGTCCTACGCTGACCGGTGTTCTCCTGCGCGGGCCGTCCGGGCGCTCCCGGACCCTTCGACCGCCCCCGGCGGGGACGGTGACCTGCGGTCTTCGGTGAAACTTGATCAGGTGCCCGACGGACGGATCCGGCAGGCGTTCAAACTTCCCCATCAGGGTATAGGCGACGGGCCGCCCCCGCCAAATCGACGGCCGACCGGGGAATGGCGGGTCGGGCGCGTTTCTGACACTGTGGTCCCGTGCCTCCCGCCTCCTCCCGCGTCGCCGTCGTCTACAACCCCATCAAGACGGGGGTCGACGAGGTCCGTCGCCGCACCGTGGAGAGGGCGGCCCTGCACGGGTGGACCGACCCGGTCTTCTACGAGACCACCGAGGCCGATCCGGGGGTCGGTCAGGCCGCGGAGGCCGCCGCCGGCGGAGCGGATGGTGCCGGTGGGGTCGGCCTGGTGATCGCCTGCGGAGGGGACGGCACCGTGCGGTCGGTCGCCCAGGGACTGGTCGGGACCGGGATCCCCATGGGTGTGGTCCCCCTCGGGACGGGCAACCTGCTCGCCCGGAACCTGGACATCCCGTTGGACGACGTGGACCGTGCACTGCGCGTGGCGATGAGCGGTCGGAGCCGGGGAATCGATCTCGGCATGGTCCGGTACACCGACGGCGAGGGGCACGCACACGATGATGTCTTCCTCGTCATGCTCGGCGCCGGGATGGACGCGGACATGATCGCCGGCACCCATGACGGCCTCAAGGCCCGGGTCGGGTGGCTCGCCTACGTCGGCGCCTTCGCCAACACCCTGCTCCGGGGGCACAGGATCAAGGTGGAGTACTCGCTCGACGACGGGCCGGAGATCCACACCCGTGCCCGGACCCTGCTCGTGGCCAACTGCGGGATGCTCCAGGCGGGGATGATCCTGCTGCCCGACGCCGTGATCGACGACGGCCTTCTCGACGTGTTGGCCATACGGGCCAAAGGCGCGCTCGGATGGGCCCAGGCCGGCGCGGTACTGGTCCACCACACGTTCCGGCATCAACTCGCCCCCGTCCTTCGGAGGGGATCCTCCCCCGGGGAGGGCAAGGAACGCCACGAGACCCGGCCACTGGACTTCCGGCAGGGGGAGGCGGTGTCGGCCCGGGTCCTGGAGAAGCCCGCGTCGTTCCAGATCGACGGCGAGGAGTGCGGAACCGTCACCGAGTTCTCGGCGTGGATCAAGCGTCGCGGTCTGACCGTCCGGGTCGCGCACTGAACTCCCCGGCATCGCGCCGCGGCGGTCATCAGCAGTCGACGGAGCGCGCCCCGGAGCGCGCACCAGGAAGGGAGACAGGCGTTGGAGTCCACGACGGAGGGCCGGCACCGGGTCGGCGCGCTGGCCGGGATGCTGGTGCTGGAACTGGGGACCCTCATCGCGGGGCCCTTCGCCGGCCGCCTCCTGGGCGACATGGGCGCGCGGGTCGTCAAGATCGAGGATCCGGGCCGGCCGGACCCGCTGCGCACGTGGGGCCAGGGCGAGCGCGACGGTCGCCGCCACTTCTGGACCGTCCACGCACGCAACAAGGAGTCGATCACCCTCGACCTGCGCTGCGGAGACGGCGCGGCGATCTTCCTCGATCTCGTCGCCCGCGCCGACGTCGTGGTGGAGAACTTCCGCCCGGGCACCCTGGAGAAATGGGGCCTGGGGCCGGACAGGCTCCACGAGGTCAACCCCGGACTCGTGATCGGCCGGGTCTCCGGTTACGGCCAGAGCGGCCCCCACGCCGCCCGCGCGGGGTACGCCTCCGTCGCCGAGGGGGTCTCGGGTCTACGTCACCTCAACGGCTTCCCCGACATGCCCCCGCCGCGTATGGCCCTGTCCCTCGGCGACACCCTGGGCGGCATGTTCGCCGTCCAGGGCGTCCTCGCCGCGCTGCTGGCACGCGCCACCACCGGCCGCGGCCAGGTCGTGGACGTCGCGCTCACCGAGTCGTGCCTAGCGGTGCAGGAATCGGTGATCCCCGACTTCGACGCGGCGGGCGTGGTGCGCGGCCCGTCCGGCACCCGGTTGGAGGGGATCGCCCCGTCGAACCTCTACCGCGCCGCGGACGGGGTGTGGGTCATCATCGCCGCCAACCAGGACACCGTGTTCCGGCGGTTGTGCGACGCGATGGGGCGTCCCGGGCTCGCGCAGGACCCGCGCTTCGTCGACCACTCCGCGCGCGGGGTGCATCAGGACCAGATCGACGAGATCATCGCCGACTGGGCCGCGGAGCGCACGGCCGAGGAGATCGCCACCGTCCTGGAGGCGGCCGGCGTCGTGGTGGGGCCGGTCAACACCGTCGCGGACGTGGTCCGGGACGAGCAGTTCCTCGCACGCGACATGCTCGTTCCCCACACCGTGCCCGGGGTCGACGACACGGTCCTCGGCCCCGGGGTCGTGCCCGTCCTGGACGCCACCCCCGGGTCGGTGCGGCGCGGTGGGACGCCCGAACCGGGATTCGACAACCGGGCGGTCTACTCCGAACTGCTCGGGTTCACCGACGAGAACCTGGCCGATCTGGCCGACCGCGGCGTCATCTGATCCGACCGCACGGACCAGCGCGGCGGGCAGGGTCAGCCAGCGGACGGGGTCAGCCGGCGGGCAGGGTCAGCCAACGGGCAGGGTCCAGTCGAACCGGTGGCCGTTGCCGTGCGCTCCCGCGGCGGTACGCGAGCGCGAGTCCTCCCCCAATTCGGCGAGCATCCGGTCGGACGCCCCGACGAGCGCGTGGAAGCGACCGGGGTCGAGCCAGTCGGGTCGCAGCGCGAACAGGACGTCCTCGGTGGCGGTGTTGCCGGAGGCACCGGGGG
>NZ_JAALDV010000270.1:5777-12510 GCF_014145045.1 Dietzia sp. DQ12-76 | reverse complement strand
GCGGATCGGCATGGACGACCAGTCCCACGTCGTCGACGTGGATACCGCGGGCCGCGATGTCGGTGGCCACGAGCACGCTCGCCCGGCCCGAGGAGAACGCGTCGAGGTTGCGCACCCGCGCGTTCTGCGACAGGTTGCCGTGCAGGTCGACGCTGGTCACGCCGCGGCCGGAGAGTTGCTTGGCCAGTCGCTTGGCGCCGTGCTTGGTGCGGGTGAACATTACGGTGCGCTCGTTCACCCCGGCCAGATCCGCCAGTGCGCGGACGCGGTCGTCCGGGTCCACGTGGACGACGTGGTGGGCGGTCGCGCCGGGGGTGGCGGAGCCGTCGTCGACCTCGTGGACGACCGGGTTGTCGAGGAACTTGCGGACGAGCTTGTCCACACCCTGGTCCAGGGTCGCGGAGAAGAGAAGCCGCTGCGCACCCGCGGGCGTGGCCGCCAGGATCCGGGTCACTCCCGGGAGGAAGCCCAGGTCGGCCATGTGGTCGGCCTCGTCGAGGACACTCACCTCGACCGAATCCATGCGGCAGTGCCTCTGCCCCATGAGGTCCTCGAGCCGACCCGGGCAGGCCACCACGATGTCGACCCCCTGGTCGAGCGCGCTGACCTGGCGCCCCTGCGATACGCCGCCGAAGATCACGGTGGTCTTGAGGCCCATCGCCTTGGCCAGTGGCGCGAGCGTCTCGTCGATCTGGCGAGCGAGCTCGCGGGTGGGGGCGAGGATCAGCCCACGCGGGGCGTTGCGCTTCCGGCGACCGCCGGCGGTCGCGGACGCGGCGAGGCGGGTGACCAGGGGGAGGCAGAACGCATAGGTCTTGCCGGAGCCGGTGCGGCCCCGGCCCAGGACGTCGCGTCCGGCCATCGCGTCGGGCAACGTGGCCGACTGGATGGGGGTGGGGGTGACGATGTCGACGCCCGCGAGGACGTCGAGCAGGGAGGAAGGAACGCCGAGATCGGCGAAGGAACGTGACAAGGGAGGAATCTCCGTAGGTAGATGGGGCGTCTTGCCCGGCGCGCTCCTGGGCTACCCCGTCGCAGGTGAGCGACGTGCCCGGTGCGCGACCACGGGAGGTCGACATCCGACGCGGCCCGAGGCAAGAGTGGTGCGGGCCGACCGCTCCACCCTACGCTCCACGGGGCGCCCCGCGACAGTTCCCCGGGCCTGATGTGACGAGGTCGTCTATTCCGGGCCCGCAGATGGCACGATGTGGACCGTGCGACTCGACCTGTCCCTGCTGCGACGCCCGGAACTGGGCTCGGTGCTGCTCGGGCGGGAGACGGAGTCCGCGCGGATGCGGACCCTACGGGTCCGGATCCTGTTGGTTCTTACCCTGCTGGCGTCCAACCTCGTGGGGGTGGCCGTCGCGGCGGTGTTGATCCTCTTCGTCCTGCCGGGCCCCACCCTGTTGTCCCGGGAGTTCCTGGTTCCCAACGTCATCGTGGTACCCGGGTACGTGTCCCTGGCGACCGTGGTCGGGACGGTCTGGGTCCGCGGGGTGGTCTACCGCCGGGTCCGGTGGTTCCTCGACGGCCGCGAGCCCACGGATCGGGAGCGCGTGCGGGCGCTCCGCCTGCCCACCCGTATGACCCTCATCCAGGCCTTCCTCTGGTTGCTCGGCGCAGCCGTGGTGACGCCGGCGTTCGGGGTGATCGACCCGGCGACCATCCCGACCGTCGGGTTCACCATCGTCTTCTCCGGACTCGTGGTCTGTGGTGTGGCGTTTCTCTTCGCCGACTTCGGTCTCCGTCCGGTGGCCGCGGTCGCGCTCGCCAGCGGTCCGGCCCCCCGCGCACGGTTCCTCGGTGCGATGACCCGCCTCCGGGTGTCCTGGGCGGTCGGTAGTGGGGTGCCGATCTCCGGACTCATCATCGTGGCGATCTACACGTTGGCGGGCCGCGCCCTGACACTGGAACGCCTCGCCGTCATCGCGATCGTTCTCGGGGCCACGTCGTTGCTCGCCGGATTCCTGCTCGTCTCCCTCGCCACCGGATCGGTGCTCGGTCCGCTTCGGAGCGTCCGCTGGGCGATGGAGGACGTCGCGGACGGGAAGCTCGACCGGAGGGTGGTGGTCTACGACGGAACGGAACTCGGTGAGCTCCAGCGTGGGTTCAACCGCATGGCCGCCGGGCTTCAGGAACGCGAACGGCTCCGGGACCTGTTCGGTCGCCACGTGGGTCGTGACGTCGCGGAGGCCGCCGAGGAACGCGATCCCGAACTGGGCGGGAGCGCCTCCGAAGTCGGCGTCGTCTTTGTCGACATCATCGGTTCCACCGAGATGGCGGTGCGGTCGGAGGCGACGGAGGTCGTCGACGTGCTCAACAGGTTCTTCCGGGTGGTCGTTGAGACGGTAGAGGAGTACAACGGCGTCGTCGACAGCTTCCTCGGCGACGCCGCACTCGTCGTGTTCGGCGCGCCCCGGTCGATGGACGACCCGGCGTCCGCCGCACTGGCCTGCGCCCGTGTGCTCGGCGAGCGGCTGCCCGACCGGGTACCGGGATGCCAGGCCGGGATCGGTGCCTCCTACGGGGGCGTGGTCGCCGGGTACGTCGGCGCCGACGACCGTTTCGAGTACACGGTCATCGGAGACGCGGTCAACGAGGCGTCGCGGCTGTGCGAACTGGCGAAGACGCAGTCCGGACTCGTCCTGGCCTCCGGTGCCGCGGTCGATTCGGCCGGGGCCGCCGAGGCCGAGCGGTGGAATCGGGTGGGATCGGAGGTGGTCCGGGGTCGGACGGAACCCACGGAACTGTGCGTCCCGGCGGTCTCCGGGACCCGGCGTCGTCCGGCGGACCACGGCGGTGCCGCTACCTCAGCGTGACGTCCGTGCCGACGAGGGCGACCTCGAGTCCGTCGGGCACCACTCGCGCCCTGTGGATCGACACCCCCTCGGGGAGTGAGGCGACCGTCGTGTCGACGGTGCCGGTGATCCCGGAGAACACCCCGTCCGGCAGGGGCAGGCCGAGCACCCCGGTCTCCTCCGGGGTCAGGGTGAGCCGTCCGCCCGAGACCCCGGGCGCCACGCCGATCTCGGCTATCCCACCGATGTCCGCGCGCAGCAGACCGGCCTGCGCGTCGGGTCGCACCGACCTGACCTCCGTCAGCCCCGCGACCGGGGAGTCGCCGGCGGGATTGCCCTCGGCCGCCGCCGCCGTGAGCTGGTCGCCGCTGAGCGTGGCGGTCCCGTCCGCCGACGCGGCGACGATGCTGCCGTCGGCCATGCTGACCGAATGCCCGGTCACGTCGATCCGGGGCGCGTCTCGGTCACCTGGAGAGGTCATCCGGACCGTGTCGACGGCCCGGCTGGTGGCAAGGTCCCAGAGGATCGGCGTGGGGCCGAAACCCACCGACACCGGGGCGCCGAGCCGAGCCGAGGCCTCGCGTTCCGCCCGGTCCGACAGGTACCAGCGGGCTCCGAACTCCGCCGCCACGGCCACCCCGAGGATCAGGAGCAGCAGGACGAGCAGGAAGCACCCGCATCCACCACGTCCGCGGTCACCTCGTCCTCGTCGGTCGATAGGGCCTCGTCGTCGCATTCACCACATCGTGCCGCACGGCCGAGCCGGGGGCCACCGGCGGTCCGGTTGCGGTCCCGGGGGGTGCGGCCCCACGATCGGAGAATGACCGAGACACAGGATGTGAACACTGACACCAGGACCGTCGTCTTCCTCGTGGCCGGCGAGGGGATCGAGCGGGTGGAGCTGACCGAACCATGGGGTGCCGTGACCGAGGCCGGCCACACGGCGCTCCTGGTGAGCACTTCCGACGGAGAGGTCGAACTCGTCGACCACCTCAGCCCGGCCGGCACCCAGGCCGTCGACCGCACGACCGCCGACGTCACCGCCGCCGATGCCGACGTGCTGGTCCTACCCGGCGGCGTCGCCAATCCCGACGCCCTCCGTCGCGACCAGCACGCCGTGACCCTCGTCCGCGAGATGGTCGAAGCGGGCAAGCCGGTTCTCGCCATCTGCCACGCACCCTGGGTGCTGATCGAGGCGGACGTCGTCCGGGGCCGCCGGGTGACCTCCTACCCCAGTCTGCGCACGGATCTGGTCAACGCCGGCGCCGAGTGGGTCGACGAGGAGCTGGTCAGTTCGGACGGCGTGTTCACGAGCCGCAACCCCGACGATCTCCCCGCTTTCTGCGACGCCCTCCTCGGGGCGATCCGCGGAGCGGACTAGGGCGACGGGGCCGGCCGGGACACGCGTCGAGTGGGGGTGAGCGGATGATCGGCATCTACGTCCACAACGAGGGGCGTGGTCACCTCCACCGCGTGCTCCCCGTGATGGGCGCACTACGGGAGCGCGGTCTCGACGTGACGATGCTGATCGCGGGGCGGTTCGACGACTCGCTCCTCCCGCCGGGGACGCGGGTCGTCCATCTCTCCGCCGAACCCGGCGACCTCCAGGCCCCGGAGGAGATCCCCCTGGAGGCGCGTCGCGAGGCCGTCGCGTGGATCGATCGCGCGCGGCCTCGCGCCTTCTGGGTCGATTCCTCGCCGGCCATGTCACTCGCGGCGCACATGACCGGCATCCCGATGGTCAGCACCCTCCCGCCCGGGGTGCGGGAGGACGAACCCCACCTGCTCAGTTTCCGGGCTGCCGAGCGCCTGATCGGGGCGTGGCCTCCGGGCGTGCACCAGGACACTCTGCGGAGGATCGACAGCCCCGTGGAGGAGATCGGTGGGGTGTCCCGGTTCGAGCGACGGGACCCCGAACCACGTGATCACCTGAACCGGCCACGGGTGGTCCACCTGAACGGCTCCGGCACCGGAGGCGACCACCGGTTCTGGCGGGCCGTGAGAATGACCGCACGCGATCTCGGGGTCGCCGACTGGCTGGAGATCGGCGGACCGGACGGATCGTGGCTCGAGGACCCGTGGCCGGAGCTGTGCTCGGCGGACGTGGTGGTGACCGGGGCGGGGCAGGCATCGGTGGCGGACGCGGCCTGCGCCGATGTCCCGCTCGTCGTGGTCCCGGGCCGCCGACCGTACGGTGAGCAGGACGCGACGGCCGAGGCCCTCCACGGGATCCCCGGGGCCGCCGTGATGAGGTACGGCGACGGCCCGACGGCTGTCGCCCACGCCGTCACCGCCCAGGTCGATCGCTCCCGGGACGGCGCGTCGACGGGGATCAGATCGTGGTGGGGTGTCGACGGGGCGGCCGCCCGCGCCGCCGAGGTCATCAGGGCCGCCACGAGAGGGCTCGTGGGGTGACAGATCCTGGGCTCAGTTATATTGCCTAACTTTAACCTCAGGAAGAATCGGCTGATCGTCCCAGCATCACAGGCATTTCGAGGCGGTTAGGAAAGCCTTGGTTGGGCTTCGTGCGTTTGACGTGTTTCTGTCAACTGAGAATATGAGGTCATCGCATTCTGAACCTTCAGGGCTCATGGCAGGGCACTTCAGTCTCGCGAGGAGGAGACGCCATGCCCAGATACAGGAACCTGCAACCAACCGCAGAATTCTGGTCGTGGCGCGACTCCGCCGCGTGTATCGATCTGGAAGACCTGTTCTACAGCGCGGACGACGAATCCAAGGGGCAGCGCCGACGTAAGGAGGACAAGGCGAAGGCGGTATGTCAGGGATGCCCCGTGTTCGACGCGTGTCGTCAATTCGCCATGGATTCGAAGGAACTGTACGGCGTCTGGGGTGGGACGACCGAGTCCGAACGTCACGCCCTGGCCGGTCGGCACCGCACCGGCTGACGGCACTCGGTCACTGACAGTCCTCGATCCCCGTCCAGTTCTCGACCGCTGTCAAGCCCCGACCCCGTAGGCGGCGCGACGATGCGCCTACGGGGTCGGCTCGTGGCCGTCGCGCCCGGCTGACCGGTTCCGTTCCTTCATCTCGGCCTCGTGCACGTGCTGCCGGCCACCGGTCACCTCGTCGACCACCGCCCGGCTGACCCGGCGGGCCGTCGTCCAGAAGCCGTCGTCGAACTCCTCGACCATCTGGAACGTCCATCGTCCGTGGAGGACGTTCACCCCCACCATCTCAGACCGGATCGTCTCGGCGAGCTGGGTTCTGCCCACTGCTTCCAACTGGTCCGCAGCTTTCTGGTAGAGCAGGTCCGCCCGCCCGATCAGCTGGTGCATGTCGTACAGGCGCCCGCGGGCCCGCTCGATGTATTCGAGTGCCTCGCTCGCCGTGCCGGCGGCTTCCACCTCGGCGTCGGTCGCACCCGCCGGACGCCGGTGGGTCTCGTCGACGCTCCGCGTCCGGCGGGTGCTGCCGGCGCCCTCGCTCACCTGGTCGTCCGCCACCGTCAGGCCGTGCGGGTCAGACGCCGGAGCTGTTCCGGGTCGGTGTGGTGCTTCAGTGCGGTGACCAAGCCCGACCGAGCCCCTTGGGGGTCGGTGTAGGTACGCGGTTCACCCGCGAACATGCGCTCGGACCTGGTCTCCGGGGCATCGTCCGGGCCGGCCTTGAGGAACCGGTTCGGAAGCGAGAGCTTGGCGATCGTGCGCCATGACTGCCAGTACTGCTTGTACAGCGGGCCGGTGGTGTAGGGCAGGTCCCAGCGCCGACACACGTCCTGGACCTTCACCGAAAGCTCCTTGTACCGGTTGGACGGAATGGTCGGGAAGAGATGGTGCTCGATCTGGAACGACAGGTTGCCCGACATGAAGTGGGTGAGATCGCTCCCCGTGAAGTTCGCCGACCCGAGCATCTGTCGCAGATACCACTGGGCCTGCGTCTCCTCCTCGAGATCCTCGAGGGTGAACTTGTCGGCG
>NZ_JAALDV010000270.1:0-5767 GCF_014145045.1 Dietzia sp. DQ12-76 | reverse complement strand
AAGTGCCCGCAGAAGATCACCGCGTTCGACCACAGGTTGCGGATGACGTTCGCGGTGGCGTTGGCCGCCATCGTCGATTTCCAGTTGGGCCCGGAGAGCAACGGGAACCACACGTAGTCCTTACCCACCTGGCGGCGGGCCTTGCGGAGGAACTGGCCGATGCGCCGCTTCTGCTCGGGCCACCCCGAGGAGTTGATCGTGCCGGGCGCGATCTCCAGGTGCTGCACCCCGACGCCCCACTGAAAAGTGAACGCGAGAATCGTGTTCCACACGATGTTGAGCGAGTACCCCGGATGCCAGGGCTGGTCGCGGGTCACGCGAACCACGCCATACCCCACGTCGTCGTCCATCCCCACGATGTTGGTGTACTTGTGGTGGTGGTAGTTGTGGGTGGCCTTCCAGTGCTCCGAGGTCCCCACGATGTCCCACTCCCACGTGGTGGAGTGAATCTCCGGGTCGTTCATCCAGTCCCACTGCCCGTGCATCACATTGTGGCCGAGCTCCATGTTCTCGATGATCTTGCCGGCGGCCAGCATGCCGGTGCCGAGCAGCCACGCGGGTCGATACCCGGAGAAGAGGAGCACCACACGGGCACCGGCCACGAGGCCGCGCTGGAGACGGATGGTGTCGTTCACGTACCGGCGGTCGGACTCGCCGAGCGAATCCATGACCTCCTGCCGGATCGCGTCGAGCTCTCGGCCGATTTCCTCGACGTCCTCGGCGGAGAGATGGGCGTATTCCTGCACGTCTGATATCGCCATACGCTGACGGTACGGAGGGGGGGCGGAGTTGTCGACCGCAATCCCGGATCGGCGAGTCGATACTCGATAAACCCTCAGGCGCTTATGATCTCCGCATGGCACTCGTCGAGATCTCTGGCGTCAACAAGCACTTCGGTGACTTCCAGGCGCTCAAGGACATCACCATGTCCATCGAACAGGGCGAGGTCATCGTCGTCATCGGGCCCTCGGGTTCCGGAAAGTCGACCCTCTGCCGCGCGATCAACAGGCTCGAGACCTTCGAATCGGGCTCCATCACGATCGACGGCAAGGAACTGCCCCAGGAGGGCAAGGCGCTCGCCAGGCTCCGCGCGGACGTCGGCATGGTGTTCCAGTCGTTCAACCTGTTCGCCCACAAGACGATCCTCGAGAACGTCACCCTCGGACCCATCAAGGTGCGCAAGCAGACCAAGGCCGCCGCCGAGAAGCGGGCGATGGAACTGCTCGACCGCGTCGGTGTGGGCCACCAGGCGGCCAAGTATCCGGCGCAGTTGTCCGGCGGTCAGCAGCAACGCGTGGCGATCGCCCGGTCCCTGGCGATGGACCCCAAGGTGATGCTCTTCGACGAGCCGACCTCCGCCCTGGATCCGGAGATGATCAACGAGGTCCTCGACGTGATGACGGGCCTGGCCAAGTCCGGCATGACGATGGTCGTGGTCACCCACGAGATGGGATTCGCCCGGAAGGCGGCCGACCGCGTCATCTTCATGGCCGACGGCGAGCTGGTCGAACAGGCGACCCCTGAAGAGTTCTTCACCAACCCGCAGAGCGGTCGCGCGAAGGACTTCCTGTCCAAGATCCTGACCAACTGAGTCGGTCTGCAGCGGCGTTCTCACCCCCGCCCGCCCGATCCGACACCGATTCCCACTATCCCTACCCACCCATTTCACGAGGAGAACCCATGAACTTCCGACGGATCGGATCGGCCGCCGCGGCGGTCACCCTGGCCCTCGGCCTCGCCGCGTGCGGGAACGACGACGGCGGCGAGAACCAGCTCCGGATCGGCATCAAATTCGATCAGCCGGGCCTCGGTCTCAAGGAGGGCAACGACTACACCGGGCTCGACGTCGACGTGGCCACGTACATCGCCGAGAAGCTCGGCACCCCCGCCGAGGACATCGAGTGGGTCCAGGCGCCGAGCGCGCAGCGCGAGACCCTCCTCGAGACCGGCCAGGTGGACATGATCGTCGCCACCTACTCGATCACCGACTCCAGGAAGGAGAAGGTCGACTTCGCCGGGCCGTACTTCATCGCCGGCCAGGATCTGCTGGTCCGCGCGGATGACGACAGCATCACGGGCCCGGCCTCCCTCGAGGGCAAGCGCCTGTGCTCGGTCTCCGGGTCCACCTCGGCCCAGAACGTCCAGGAAGAGGTCCCGGGGGTCAACCTCCAGGAGTTCGGCACCTACTCCGAATGTGTCTCGGCACTGGTGTCCAACGCGGTCGACGCCCTGACCACGGACGACACGATCCTCGCGGGGTACGCCGCGCAGGACCAGTACCAGGGCCAGCTCAAGGTCGTCGGCGCCCCGTTCTCCGAGGAGCTCTACGGGATCGGCATCCGGAAGGGCGACACCGAGAAGTGCGAGCAGATCAACGAGGCCATCCGCGAGATGATCGCCGACGGCAGCTGGGAGGCCGCCGTCGAGGAGAACCTCGGCCCGGCCGGGTTCGTCCCGGGCGAGGGGAACCCGCCCAACCCGGACGCCTGCGCCTGATCTGACCACCCGGGTCCTCCGCGTCACAGTGGACAGTGGCGCGGAGGACCTCACACTCCTCATGAGGGAAGGTCGACCATGGGCGACATATTCGCCAACTACGACGTCTTCGGGGCGGTGTGGGTCACCATCCAGCTCTCGCTGCTCGGGACGGCGGGCGCGCTGGTGCTGGGGACGATCGTCGCGATCCTGCGGGTCTCCCCGGTGGCCGTCCTCCGGGGGCTCGGCACCTCCTACGTCAACATCTTCCGCAACCTGCCGTTGACCCTGCTGATGGTCTTCAGCATCCTCGGCCTGTCCTTCATCCTCCAGCTGTCCGTCTCGGACAACTTCGCCCGCAACGCCTTCTGGTGGGCCGCGATCATGCTCGCGGTCTACCACGCGGCGTACGTCTGCGAGGCGCTGCGCTCCGGCGTCAACACGGTCCCGGTGGGGCAGGCCGAGGCGGCCCGGTCGATCGGGCTGGGGTTCGGGCAGTCGCTGCGCGAGGTGATCCTCCCGCAGGCCTTCCGGGGCTCCATCGCCCCCCTCGGCTCGGTCATCATCGCGCTCATCAAGAACTCGACGGTCGCCGCGGTCATCGGCGTAGGTGACTCCGCCGGGCTGCTGCAGGTGATCACCGAGAACGAGGGTGCCAGCCTGCCGACGTTCTTCTTCTTCGCCATGGTGTTCGTGGTGCTCACCCTCCCGATCGGGCTCTGGACCACCTCCCTCTCACGGAAGCTGGCGGTGAAGCGATGAGTACCCAGGCCGTTCTGTTCGACGCCCCGGGACCCAAGGCCCGACTCCGCCACAAGATCTTCACGGTGGTCGGTGCCCTGATCGCCCTCGGGATCGCCTATGTGGTCTACGTCCAGTTCGAGGCCGCCGGCCAGCTGCAGGCGTTCATGTGGGAGCCCTTCGTCACCGACCCGCAGGTGTGGACCTCCTACCTGATCCCCGGTCTCAAGGGCACGTTCACGGCGGCAGCCATTTCCGTCGTGCTCGCGGTGATCTTCGGTTTGCTCTTCGGTATGGGTCGACTCTCGCCGTTCGCGCCGCTGCGGTGGTTCTGCGGCGTGATCGTGGAGTTCTTCCGCTCGGTCCCGGTGTTGCTGATGATGGTGTTCGCCTATTTCGGATACTTCGCGACCTCGAACCTCGTGCCCAACCAGCACGCGCCGCTGGCCGCGGTGGTCACCGCCCTGACCCTCTACAACGGCGCGGTCATCGCGGAACTCGTCCGCTCCGGAGTCCACGGACTGCCCAAGGGCCAGACCGAGGCCGGGCTCGCCGTGGGCCTCACGCCGGGGCAGGTGCTCCGCTCGATCCAGCTCCCGCAGGCTCTCACGGCCATGCTCCCGGCGCTCGTCGGCCAACTCGTCGTCGTCCTCAAGGATTCCGCCCTCGGCTACGGCATCACCTACCTGGAGTTGCTCAACTGGTCCAAGACCCTCGGGTCCGCCTACGCCAACACCGTTCCCGCGTACATCGTGGCGGGCATCCTCTTCGTGGTCATCAACTACTCGCTCACCAAGTTCGCCGTCTACCTCGAAGGTCGGCTGAAGAAGCGCCGCGCCAAGACCTGACCGCCGCCGGGCGGGCATCTGCTCCCGCGCCTGTACGCCTGCGGGGCAGACGCCCGTCTGGATGAACACCGGCCTGCGCGGTTGCGCACGCGAGAGTTCAGGGACACGGGCGGCTGCGGTCGGCGGATGTGAACAGTGAGGGACGGGCGCGGCGTGGCCGTACGACGGGCCCTGGATACGCGAGGGGCCCCGCCGGAAATCGATTCCGGCGGGGCCGTCGTGTACCCGAGGCGACCTGGTGTCAGCTCACGTCGGTGTCAGCTCACTTCGGTGGCATCCGGATGCCACCGTCGACGCGCACGGTCTGCGCGTTCATGTAGGGGTTCGTGAGCAGCTCCATGACCATCGACGCCAGCTCGTCGCCCGAGCCGAGACGCTTGGGGAACAGCACGCTCTCACCGAGCTTGGCCTTGAACGCCTCGGAGTCGGGGCCCTCGCCGTAGATCGGCGTGTCGATGAGGCCGGGGGCGACGGTGTTGAGGCGGATGCCGGCGGCCGACAGATCACGAGCGACGGGGAGGGTCAGCCCCACGATTCCGCCCTTGGAGGCGGAATACGCGGCCTGGCCGATCTGGCCGTCGAAGGCGGCGACGGAGGCCATGTTGACGATCGCGCCCTTCTGGCCGTCCTCGTCGGCCTCGCCGCGGGACATCGCCGTGGCGGCCAGTCGCAGCATGTCGAAGGAGCCGATGAGGTTGATGTCGATGACCTTGCGGAACGAGTCGAGGTCGAAGGCCGAGGCGAACTCTCCGTCGCGGCCGATCGTGCGCTGCGCCCACCCGATGCCGGCCGAGTTGACCAGGTACCGCAGCGGGCCCAGTTCGAGAGCGGCCTCGACGGCCTTGACGTTGTCCTCGGTCTTGGTCACGTCGACAGCCACGAACGTGCCCCCGACGTCGTTCGCCAGCGCCTCGCCCTTCTCGGCGTTGAGGTCGGCGACGACCACCTTGGCCCCCTGCGCGGCGAGCTGACGGACGACGGCGGCGCCGATTCCCGATGCGCCACCGGTGACGATTGCACTTGCTCCGGAGATATCCATGTCAGAACCGTAACAAGCCGACGTGACCGACATCGCGGTCACGGGTCGTTCGGTCGGTGATTCAGCTGGCCGAGCCCTCGACCACCACGTCCCAGCGGATGCCGAACCGATCGTGGACCTGCCCGTAGAGGTCCCCCCACGGGGCGACCTCGAACGGCATCGCCATCTCGCCCCCGCTGCTGGTGACCTTGTCCAGGAATGCTCGGGCCTCGCCCTCGGTGTCGAAACCCAGGAGGAACGAGTAGACGTCGTTCCGCGGCTGCGGGAGGTTCTCTCCCATGGAGTCTCCGCCGGTCAGGCTGATACCGGGGGCCTCGAGGGTCGCGTGCGCCACCGACCCGTGCGGCGGGTCGAACGGGAAGTCCTCCGTCGACGGGAACTGGTCGTAGGTCATCACGTCGAGCTTCCCGCCGAAGAGCCCCTGGTAGTACGGGAACGCCTCGGACGCGTTACCTGGGAAGGAGATGTAGGGGATACAGGTCATGGCCATGATCGGAGCCTCTCGTCACGGGCGACCGCGTGCCGGTGCGACCCGGTATCCGCAACGCTAGACCCGGTGGCGGCGCCGGTCACGTGAAATCTCGTCGCCGTCGCCCTCGCGCTCGCCGTCGCCGCGAGGTCAGGCCGACGCGGGGTCGCGGCCGGCCAGCGCGAGGAGCCGGGC